>JAIRLF010000357.1 GCA_031259655.1 Prevotellaceae bacterium | reverse complement strand
AATTGACGCAGTCAAATCGACCCTGTATGATGAATAAATTTGCACATTCAATAATTCTGTATAAATTTGCGCGATAGAATCGGTTTTTAGAATTGGTTGGTCACAATGGATAGAAATGTTTCTTGCACAAGTCGTTCGGGGATTGTCTCGGAAATAACCGTTGAAAGTATTGCGGTTAATATCATCAGTATATCAGCATGTTCCGGATGTACGGCAAAAGAGTTATGTACGGCGTTTGAACGTAAAGAAAAGCTCATTTTTGTACCGAATGAGGGTCAGAATGTGCAGAGCGGCGATAAAGTTAATGTAACGATGAAAGTCGGTATGGGATTGAAAGCGGTTTTGCTGGCATATTTTGCGCCGGCAGTTGTTGTTATTGCGATACTTTTGTTTTTGCTCGAAGCAGGAACAGACGAACTTTCCGCCGGTATAATTTCGTTGTTATCGCTTGCAGGATACTATCTTGTGATATATCTGATTCGGGAAAAACTGAAAAAACAATTTTATTTTAATATCGAAAAAGCAGATTGATTAATAAATGAACACAATCATTTCGACTGTAATAGTTTTGAGCTCTCTTGGAGTTTTGTTAGCCGTCATCCTTTATCTTGTCGCGCAGAAGTTTAGAGTATTTGAAGACCCTCGGATTGACGAGGTTGCAGAGATACTTCCGGGCGCAAACTGCGGAGGATGCGGCTATGCCGGATGCCGCGCTTTTGCGGAAGCGCTGGTTAACAACGACGATATTTCGGCTTTGCTCTGTCCCGTCGGCGGAAGCGAGGTAATGACCAAAGCGGCGGAACGTTTGGGTAAAACAGCCACGACGAAAGACCCGATGGTCGCGGTAGTACGGTGCGCCGGTTCGTGCGAAGTGCGACCAAGGACAAACCTGTTCGAAGGAGCAAAATCGTGTCTTGTGATGGCAACGACCTATTCGGGCGACACAGGTTGCAGCTTCGGATGTCTTGGACAGGGCGACTGCGTGGTTTCCTGCGGGTTCGACGCCATTAGCATCAATCCCGGAACATTGTTACCCGAAGTGGACGACGAAAAATGTACCGCCTGCGGTTCGTGCGTCAAAGCCTGTCCGAAATTCATTATCGAACTGAGGAAAAAAGGACCGAAAAACAGGAGAATATTTGTTTCCTGCGTCAATAAAGACAAGGGAGGCTTGGCAAAAAAATCGTGCGGAGCGGCATGTATCGGCTGTACTAAATGTCAGAAAGTATGCGCTTTCGACGCAATAAACATAGCCAACAATTTGGCGTATATCGACAACGCCAAATGCCGGTTGTGCCGGAAATGCGTGACCGAATGCCCGACAAATGCAATTTGGGAACTGAATTTTCCCCCGCGAAAACAGGAAGTTAAAAGTGAACAGACATTATAAACATTTGAGTTTTTGAAGATGATTAAGACATTTAAATACGGAGGAATACATCCCGACGACAATAAAATATCCGCCGGAACTGCGATAGAAACCGTAATGCCCGAAGGCATTGTCCGGATATTTCTTTCGCAGCACATCGGCGCTCCGGCGACGGCAATTGTGGCTAAGGGCGACAAAGTGAAAACCGGTCAATTGATTGCGAAAGCGGCGGGATTCGTTTCGGCAAATATCCATTCGTCGGTATCGGGAACGGTAACAGGTATCGATTTGACTGCCGACCATCTGGGTATCAAAAAAGAAGCAATAACAATCAAGGTCGAAGACGATGAATGGCAGGACGATATCGACCGTTCGGACAGGATAGTGAAAGAGATAACACTCACGGCAGCCGAGATAGTGAAAAAAATCGCCGATTCGGGACTTGTCGGTCTTGGCGGAGCGGCTTTTCCATCGCATGTCAAACTGTCGCCGCCTCCGGGAAAAACAGCGAAATACCTTATAATAAACGCCGCCGAATGCGAGCCGTATCTAACCTCCGATTACAGGATAATGCTGGAGCATACCGAAGAGTTAATGATTGGCGTCCTGATATTAAAGAAAGCAACAGGAGTATCCCTTGCATACATTGGCGTCGAAATCAATAAACCGGAAGCAATAGCGAAACTCAACTCCCTGGCTTCCGAATACGAAGGAATTAAAATCGTTCCTCTCAAGAAAAAATATCCGCAGGGAGGTGAAAAACAGTTGATAAAAGCCGTAACAAACCGCGAAGTCCCTTCGGGCGGCTTGCCTGTTGACGTGGGCGCAATCGTTCATAATGTCGGGACTGCATTTTCGGTATACGAGGCTGTACAGAAAAACAAACCTCTAATCGACAATATCGTAACTGTTACAGGTAAAAACATGTCCGTACAGAAAAATCTGCTTGTCAGGGTAGGGACACCCGTTTCAAAACTGATAGAGCTTGCCGGAGGAATCCCCGAAAATACCGGTAAAGTGATATTTGGAGGACCAATGATGGGAAAAGCGGCAAGCAATATCGAAGCTCCTACACAAAAAAGCACATCGGCAGTGCTGTTGATGCCCGAAAGGGAATCGCATCGAGGAGAAGTCTCCGCCTGCGTTCGTTGCGCCCGTTGCGTGTCTGTTTGTCCGATGAAATTAGAGCCGTATCTGCTAAAACGATTGTCGGAACGCAAAATGTTCGAAGAATCGGAGAAAAATAGCGCTCACGACTGTATCGAATGTGGAAGTTGCGCATACTCTTGTCCTGCAAATATTCCCCTGCTGGACTATATCCGTTTAAGCAAGGCGGAAGTCCTGAAAATGAAACGAAATAGAAAATGAAAACAGAGCAGAATTTACAGGATTTTAGAATTGAACAGAATGGCGTCAGCCACTTTTAGTTCTTAACTCTTAGTTTTTAGTTTTTAATAACTCTCTTCATCGTCAATTTGTGTCTTCCGGAGCCGATTTCTACGCTAATAAAGTCGTTGTTGATAGAGATTCCTTTTTGTGGCACCTCGTCGAGCGTCAAGATGTAATTTTTCGACGATTTCGGCAACAGGATTTCTGCTGTAGTATTAGCAGGAATTTCCACATCCAGGACAAATTTGCCGGCATTCCGGTTGT
The DNA here is from genome assembly GCA_031259655.1 of Prevotellaceae bacterium. Lineage (GTDB taxonomy): Bacteria > Bacteroidota > Bacteroidia > Bacteroidales > UBA932 > JAIRLF01. The sequence goes on along the minus strand of JAIRLF010000357.1, from coordinate 2,204 downwards.
CGAACGAGGCGAAGACATCTCCACGTACTGTCGGGACTTTGACTTCAGCCCATTCCAGAGAAGCCGGTTGCGGTTTGATACGGATTTTTTTGAATCCGGGTTCGAGCGGTTCTATGCCCATCAGTTTGCGGACAATTACATTACCTGCCGCCGCTCCCCAGATGTGATTCCAGTCCTGATTGGGTTTGTATTTATTATCCCATGCTTCCATCGAAACGGTTGAACCTTGCCGGAGCATGTTGTACCAACTACGTTCGTCGGTAGATGACAGGAGATTCAAGCCATAAGCGGCGTCGTGAGCATTGTAAACGGCGTCTAACAGGGCTTGCGCTCCGTAGACGCTGCAAGCAAGTCCGCGCGAACGGATGAGCTCGAGCGCTTTGTGTTTGTATTTTTCAGGCGTTATATCGAAAGCCAGGGGGTAGATGTTTGCATGAAGCGAAACGTGGTCGGTATCTGTTCCGTCACGATAGAGGCCTGTTTTGGAATCGAGCAGGAGTTTGTTCATTTGATTTTTTACACGTTGCGCATCTCCGGCAAATTGAGCCTGTTCCTGTGTCTTTCCAAGAACTCCGGCAATAGCGCTCATCAATCGTAGCGACTGATAATGATACGAATTTACGACGGTGTTATAATCGGTAAAGACATATCCGTCGGTTTCGCTTGGTGGCCAGTCGACAATATCGCGAAAATTGCCGCCCTTGAAATGGATATTTTTCAGAAAATCTTTCGTCACCTTTCCGGTTTTAGTACTAATCAGACCATTGTTTTCTCTAAGTTCCGTCAATGTTTTTGCTTTCAATTCGTCATAAAATTTGCGCAACGATTCCGGATTGCCGGAGTACAGATAATCAGCCCAAGCCAGAAGCGGTATTTGCAAGTGCCATTCGGTGGGCCAGGTCGGGTTATATATCAGATATTCGATACTTAGACGGGTAAATCCGTATTCCCTGTCAACGGCGTAACGGGTTGGTTGACCGACAATAATATCGCCTTCGTAAGGAATACGTTCGCGGTCGCCATCAACAAAGATGCCAAGAAAAGAAGTGGCTTTTACGGAATATTTACACATTTCCCATACATTGTTCAATACCGTATCGGATGAACGGAACGTTGCCGCCGTTTCGTCGAAAGGATAATAAACCGTCTGTCGGACAATATTTTCGGGACGCAGGGATGATGTATTGCAATTTTCCAGTTCGCAATAGCGGAAAGGTAAAACTTCGCCCGTATAGTCCGGCATTAGTATCGCTCCTGCGTGTTTTGCGTCCGTATTACGGCTGTCGGGTCTTATTTTCAGGGAATACGTGTGCGCGCCTTTCATTAATGGAAGGCGGTATGCGGCATAACGTACTGTTCCTCCGGGACGACGATTGATTCGACCGTTTTTAAGGCTTTCGCCGAGATGGATGAGGAGCGTGTCCGATTCTTTGTCGGACGAAAGCGTAAGTTTCAGCCGTCCGAAAGAAGCCTTCCCGAAATCAATAAAAAAATGTCCGTCAGCCAAAGGCTTGATTTTTTCCGGATACTCATCACAGACTTGCAGGGGATAGCGAGCCGTTTTCCCGTCCGGCAGTTCGGCGGTGATGAAACTCCGCACCTGCGAAAACGGGCTTTCGTCGCCATGATTGTCCCAGACTTTTACTTTCCAGTAGTAAACTGTGGAAGCCTGCAATGGTTTGCCGGCGTAAAGTACAGCCACGGAATTGTCGCTTTCCGTACGGTCGCTGTCCCACAGGTCGGCTTCGTTCTTAGCGAGCAAATCGGGCGAGGACGCCACCAAAACACGGTAAGCCGTTTGCAATGTATTAGGACGACTGTTGTTGAGCGTCCAGCCCAGATATGGTTTCGTACTGCGGATTTCCGCCAGTTGATAGCGTTCGACAGCCGTTCCGAGTTCCGACAGGGAAATATTCGATGGATAACCGTCGAGAAAAACACGGTCGGTATGCTCCAGCATATCGGTCGTAAGACGCGACGGCGCTTGTAACGACAATGTATCCGCTTTTGTTAATCTGCCGTCTGCGCTGTTCGGATATGGCGCTCTTTCCCCTGTCGGGGAATCGGTCGGGGAACGTAGCGGAACCCAATCGTATTTCCCGTCTACAATTACGTCTTTCACCGCTTCGAGATAACCAAACCCGTTGAGCATGTCGGGTAACAAATAACCGCCTTCTACCCACTCGTTCCATGAATTGATAATT
>JAIRLF010000353.1 GCA_031259655.1 Prevotellaceae bacterium | reverse complement strand
TCTCTCTCTCTCTCTCTCTCTCTCTCTCTCTCTCTCTCTCTCTCTCTCTCTCTCTCTCTCTCTCTCTCTGCAAAAATCGTGCCAAAGTGTGCAAAAACAGCCGGTTTCCGGAAAATAATTTCCGAATTATTATAGCTCCGATGCAAACTCAAACATTCCATAAAAAAACTAAACTAATCTATACTCATAAAAACTAAACACACTAATAATTGGCGCAAAGTTAAAACATTTTTTTAATACGACAATGAACAAAACGAAAAAAAGATTGATGAAACAATAATTTTATTTTCAAAAGTTTGATTTACAGGAATGACTGTACGCGAAAAAAATTGCTTAACTGTCGAAATTTTTTCGCATCATTCGAAAAAAAGCATTATTTTTGCACATTATTAATATGTATAAAATTGTATCTTATGTATGACGACGACGATGATGACTACGGCTATTATAATGAACCGAACGAGAGGAATTTGCCTCTGTTCAAAAAAGGGGAAGAAATCCAGCAGGTAGTATATTTGCTGACAAGTCTGTTTCCCGAAGACAATATGTATTTGCAATCTCTGAAAGGTGAAATGATTAGCGACGCTGCTATGCTGACTGTAAAAATAGCAGGAGCGGAAGCGGTGGAACTGTACGATATAAAGATGGAAGCGGCAACTTTTATTCGAAGAGCCGCCAATGATTTAAAGATAATGAATCACTCATTGAATGATTTTGGTTTCAAGGACGTCGCATATTTTCAGATTGTAAGGGATTTGATTGAAGAATACCGTCTTTTGTTTATTGATTGGGTAGCAGGGTTCGATAAATGGAGCTATATTACCGACCGGTGGGGTTTGTTTAATCCGCCGGGCGTAAGCCCGTTTGACGATGAGTTATAGGGGGATACGGAAAAATCCGCATAATTTCCGGATTAAATGTAATCCAACAATCAACAAAGAAGGATTTAAGTTGTTAGAGAAGCGAAAGTTTTTTCGCATAACGATAACCGACTTTTCATGTCGGTTAGATTCTTCCGAATGGAAAAAGCGACATTTCGGAATATATTTTAATAGAGAAAATTTTTTACGATGGAGAGAATTTTATACGCTTTCAATTTTATTTATACCTTTGCAAAAGATTTGGTTTGATAAAAATAGGTTATATGAAAAAGATATTATTGATTTTAGTGGCGTTTATGTTCATTGGGAGCATACAAGCGCAATTGCGTTTCGGCATTAAAGCCGGTGTAAATTTCAGCGAATTTAATTCGAAGAAACAGGAGTTGCAGACAGACGGAACAGCCTGGCAAGTGGGATTTGCTTCCCAATTAAAAATCCCGTTGATTGGTTTAGGTATACAACCCGAATTGTTATACTCTGTAAATAAGGGTAAAGACAATTCTATCGGATATTTTACCGTTCCTGTAAATATTCGTTGGCAACCCTTGCCTATACCTGTTATAAAACCCGTCATACTGGCAGGTCCTTATTTCGGATATGCCGTGAATTTTAAGGGTTTCGACAATTTTAAGGACGACATCAAACGTTTCGATTGGGGAATCGGATTAGGCTTGGGAGTCGAAATTTGGAAACTGCAAATCGAAGGACGATATAATTGGGGAATGCAGGATATTGGCGAAAAACTGAAGAAATTAGACCTCAAAAGCAATGTGTTTACATTGTCGGCGATATATTTCTTCTGATTTTTTCGATCGTATTTTTTGAATAAAATAAAATTATTGTATATTATATTTTATATTAAACATGTTGTTGAAGCCCGCAAAGCAAGTCTTTGCGGGCTTCTTTTTTTGGACGCGTCGCTCAGTAACTAATTCGACAATCCAATTTACGTCATGTCAGGAGTTTGCGCCAGCCAACTTTTAGTTTTTAACTTTTAGTTTTTAGTTCCTTCAGCATATTTTCAGTCATCGAATCGAGGTCATATTTCGGCGACCATCCCCATTCTTCTCTTGCGCAACTGTCGTCCAAGCTGTTGGGCCAGCTATCGGCAATAGCTTGACGAACAGGGTCGAGTTCGTATTCCATTTTGAAATCGGGGATATACTTCCGAATTGCTGATTTCAGCATTTCGGGGTCGAAACTCATCGCCGTTATATTGAACGCATTACGGTGGACAAGTTTAGCAGGGTCGGCTTCCATAAGCTCGATTGCGGCGCACAGGGCATCGGGCATATACATCATATCCATAAACGTCCCTGCGGCTATTGGCGATTTGAACACTTTGCCCGCCACTGCCGCGTAATAGATTTCCACAGCATAATCGGTGGTTCCGCCGCCCGGAGGCGTCATGTACGAAATCAGACCCGGATAACGAACCGATCGAGTATCCACACCGAACCGTTTAAAGTAGTAATCGCTAAGCAGTTCGCCCGCCACTTTTGTAACTCCGTACATAGTTTGAGGGCGCTGGACGGTATCTTGCGGCGTATTATCTTTTGGCGTGTTGTTTCCGAAAGCGCCTATCGAACTCGGAGTGAACACGGCGCAACGCATTTCGTTGGCAATTTCCAGCACATTGAACAGTCCTTCCAAGCCAATCTTCCATGCGAGTTGAGGTTTAGCTTCCGCCGTTGCAGAGAGCAGAGCCGCCATATTATATATGGTATCGATTTTATATGTTTTCACAATTCCGGCTATTTGCGCCGGATTTGCAATATCGGCTTCGGCAGACGGTCCCGATTCGAGAAGTTTTCCCTTAGGTTCGGCGCCTTTGATAAACCCCGCGACGACATTTGAGTTTCCATATCTCGACCTTAGCGTCATTGTCAATTCCGAACCTATTTGTCCCGTAGAGCCTATTATCAGTATATTTTTCATTTATTGTACAAAACTATGTAACAAACACTCTCTAAATAACAAAAATATATCGAAAGTGTTTACCGAACCGCGAACACAACAACCACCCTCCCCGCGCAAAAATATTCGCGGGAAAACAATAAAAATGCTGTTACTCACAGTATCAGAATGGTAAATCGTCGAATGAATCTCCTCCTTCGGGTTTCGCAAAATCATCAGCAGACAATGCTGTCGGCGGAACTTGAGGCGATACACTCTGGCCCGGAACTGTATTTACCTGACCCGGAGCCGTATTTACAGGCGCCTGACCGGCACGCAGTATTCTCCATCCTCTTACTTCGGTGTACCAGCGTCCGTTAAACTCTCTCGATTCGAGAGCGACACTCACCGTGATAAGTTCTTTATTCAACTGAATCCCGGCAATATCGTTGATTCTGTCGCCCCACAGAGAGATACATATCTTACGTGGATACTGTTCTTCGGTTTCGAGGATAAATTCCTGTTTTTTCCAGTCTCCTCTTGCAGAAGTGCCTGTCTGCAAATCTAATACTTGCACTATTCTTCCGGTTACATCTAAAGCCATTTTATTTATATTTTTTTAAAATTTAACATTAATAATCAAAAACCTTCGTTAAACGAGTTCGGCGGAACGCTCTGATTTTGACCCGTGCCCACCACCTGACCGGCACGCAGTATTCTCCACCCTCTTACTTCGGTGTACCAGCGTCCGTTAAACTCTTTCGATTCGAGAGCAATACTCACAGTGATAAGCTCTCCGCCTATCTGAATTCCGGCGATATCGTTGATTCTATCGCCCCACAAAGAGATACATATCTTACGAGGATACTGCTCTTCGGTTTCGAGGATAAACTCCTGTCTTTTCCAGTCGCCCCGTGCAGAAGCGCCTGTCTGCAAATCTAATACTTGCACTATTTTTCCGGTTATATCTAAAGCCATTTCACTTATATTTTTTATTTAACATATAATTAATATTCTCATTTATTCTCCGGTTCCTCGGATTTATTTATTTGTTGATTCAATAATTCCTTGATTTTTTCCGCTTTACGGATTCCGGATATCATAACGTACGATTCGGCAAAACCTTTAAGATTCAAACGGATATTGCCCAAACCAACGATTCTTTCGTACCAGGGTTCGAGCAAAAGAACTTCCCGTATTTCGGACAGTTTTGTTTCCGTTGTAACTCTGTTGAATACGCCCGCGCGGTGTAATACCCTCAAAGCGGTGATTTTGTAACTTTCGGAACGAAGTTCGTACCATGCAAACGCCGCCCTGACAAGAGGATACAGCAAAAGCGCAACGAACAACCACTGAAGTTTCGTAACAATAAACAATACGGTGATAATAAGCGCCGTAACTATTACGCAATATGCATACGTCTTGAAATTCAACCATTGACTCGGGCTGCCTTCCCATATCGCCTGTTCTTCGGTTTTGATTTCCTTACTCATGACTGTTTTTTTGAATATTCTTCGACAAAATACTTGTAGAACAGGGGAACAGTTTCTATTCCCTTATAAAAATTCGATAACGGGAAGTTTTCGTTGGGCGAATGTATTGCATCGCTTTCCAATCCAAATCCCATCAGGATGGACTTTGCGCCCAAAACCTGCTCGAAAGTCGAAATAATCGGTATGCTGCCTCCGCTGCGAAAAGGTACGGGAGCAACACCAAAGCTCTCTTTCACAGCTCTCTGCGCAGCCTTGTACGCGGGAGAATCTATTGGCGAAACATATCCCTGTCCGCCATGGAGCGGGGTAACTTTCACCCTAACATAAGCGGGGGCAAGGCTCTCGAAATGAGCTTTGAACAGTTCCGCAATCTTCGTGTAATCCTGATTCGGTACCAGACGCATGGAGATTTTGGCGAACGCTTTTGCCGGTATAATGGTTTTCGAACCTTCGCCGGTGTATCCTCCCCATATTCCATTGACGTCGAGGGCGGGACGTATCCCCGTCCGTTCGGTGGTCGTGTATCCCGTTTCGCCCCATACTTCGTTGATGTTGAGAGACTTTTTGTATTCTTCCAGCGAAAACGGCGCTTTTGCCAGTTCGCGTCTTTCTTCGTTGCTCACAATCTCGACTTCGTCGTAAAACCCTTTCACTTTGACTTTTCCGTTTTCGTCGTGCAGCGAGGCTATCATTTTGCACAGGATATTGACTGGATTTGCGACAGCGCCGCCGTATATACCCGAATGTAAGTCGTACGAAGGTCCCGAAACTTCAACTTCGAGGCACGATATTCCTCTTAATCCGGTAGTTATTGACGGAACATCTTCGGCAATCATGCTCGTATCGGAAACGATAATCACATCCGAGTTCAACAGTTCTTTGTTGTCGGCGCACCAGGTTTTCAACGAACTTGAGCCGATTTCTTCCTCTCCCTCGAGCATAAATTTGACGTTGCATGGAAGCGTTCCGGTCTGTACCATCAGTTCGAACGCTTTGGCATGTATAAACGATTGACCTTTATCGTCGTCGGCTCCCCGCGCATAGATTTTTCCGTCGCGGATTACAGGTTCGAACGGAGCAGAAACCCATTGATTTTCGGGGTCTACGGGCATAACGTCGTAATGTCCGTAAACTAATATTGTCGGAAGCGATGTATCGACCGTTTTTTCTCCATAAACGATTGGATTTCCTGTGGTTGTGAATATTTCCGCTTTATCGGCTCCTGCGTCGAGCAGAGTTTTTTTCCAATACTCGGCTGCCTTGAGCATATCGGGTTTATGCTCTGTCTGCGAACTGATTGAGGGTATCCGAATTAATGCGAACAACTCGTCTAAAAAGCGTTGTTTGTTTTTTTCAATATAATCTGTAATATAACTCATTGTATTGTATTTTAAATGATTGACAATTAATTTGCGCCGGGAATGATTTTTAGCAGTTCAACTTCAAATATCAGAGTAGAACTCGGAGGAATAGGACTTCCGGGCATACTCCTGTCGCCATAAGCTAATTTCGGCGGTATATACAATATTATGCGCCCTTCTTCGGCGATGTGTTGCAGCCCTTCTTTCCAGCCCGAAATGACGTCGCCAAGCTTAAACCTGACAGGCGCTCCCGCCATTTTTTCCGACGATTCGAACTCTGTGCCATCGACAAGCATCCCTCTATAATGCACTTCAACTGTATCTGTTTCACGGGGTTTCATCAATTTGCCTTTTTTCAGAATTTTGTATTGTAATCCCGAAGGCAAGACAACAACTTCCGATTCTTTTGCGTTTTTTTCGAGAAAAGCCATGCCTGCGGTTTCGTTTGCTTTCCTCTTTTTTTCGTTAAGAGCAATTAGGTAGTTACTAAGAACTTGTCGCGATTTTTCTTCGTCCATTTTCGGTTTTCCCGATTTTGCATCATTGATGGCTTCTATCAACACGTTTAAATTTATTTCATCCGCTATCTCGTTCCTGATAAGGTCGTTAGCAATCTGAATACCAAAGGCGTACGATACGGAATCGTTCGCCGGAGCAGCAACCA
>JAIRLF010000305.1 GCA_031259655.1 Prevotellaceae bacterium | reverse complement strand
TTGTTTTATGATGCTGGGGTCAGGAACTCTGAGATTGTTGATTTTAGGTTTTAGATTGTTACTTACGCGCGCCAAACTACCAGCCGGCATTGCCAAATCTAAAATCGTAAATCGTAAATTTGTTGCTTGCGCCAAACTACCAGCCGGCATCGCCAAATCTAAAATCGTAAATCTAAAATCGTAAATTATGTAAATTATATAATACTTCTAAAGTAGTCTATTGTTTTAATCAGACCTTCGTCCAATTTGATTTTGGGCGACCAGTCTAATTTTTCTTTTGCCAGAGTGATATTCGGTTGACGTTGCTTCGGGTCGTCGGCAGGAAGCGGCAGATACACTACTTTAGACTTCGATTGTGTCTGTGCGATAACTTTTTCGGCGAGTTCCAGCATCGAAAATTCATCGGGATTGCCGAGATTTACTGGTCCCGTAAACGAATCTCCGGTATTCATTGTCCGAATCATGCCTTCTATCAAATCGTCAACATATTGAAAACTGCGTGTTTGAGAGCCGTCGCCGTAAATCGTAATATCTTCGCCTTTAAGCGCCTGCACAATGAAATTCGACACAACGCGTCCGTCGTTAGGATTCATATTCGGACCATAAGTGTTGAAAATGCGGATAATCTTGATTCTGACTTTGTTTTGCCTGTGATAGTCCATAAACAGCGTTTCGGCGCAACGTTTACCTTCGTCGTAGCATGAGCGTATTCCAACTGGATTGACGTTTCCCCAGTAAGATTCTTTCTGCGGATGCATATCAGGGTCGCCGTAAACCTCGCTTGTCGAAGCCTGCAATACTTTTGCATTAAGTCGCTTGGCTAATCCGAGCATATTGATTGCTCCCATAACCGAAGTTTTGACTGTCTTTATCGGATTATACTGATAATGAACGGGCGATGCCGGACATGCCAGATTGTAAATCTCGTCAACTTCGATATTATACGGATTGATTATATCGTGCCTGACGAGTTCGAATTTAGGGTTTCGAAGCAAATTGAGAATGTTTGACTTCGAGCCGGTAAAGTAATTGTCGAGACAAATAACTTCGTTATTCTCGGACAACAATCGTGCGCATAAATGCGAGCCTATAAAACCCGCACCGCCTGTTACTAATATTCTTTTACTCATAATTCTTTATTCAATTAAAAATGCAAAATGCGAAAAAACTTTTTTTAAGTTTTCCTCATTAAATGTTGAAGGAGGAATAACTACTTTTTTGATATACGGAATTTTTAGAAACATAATTTTAACGCGGTTTTCGATATTCGTGTTCCATTTTATATAAATATATCCAGGAATTTCTTTCTCTGATTTTACAATCCTCTCGTATTTTTCTATATTCTTCAGCCAATTTATTATCAATAGCAGATGTTTGTTCCGCCGTCAAAGTTGTAACTCGACCTTTCCGTTCTAAATCTTCTATAACTTTAGAAACGATATCACCTTTTAACCTTTCCATTGAGTATGTTCTCCTTTCAAATTGTTTTTAAACATGTGAAACATTAATTTATCATTAAACTTAAATATTTTATAGTCGCTAACTTGAGTTGACCTGATTATCAAATATTCTAAATTTGTTGCAAATATAAGATAATTATAAACTCCGGATTCTGTCGCATCTAATACTACTATTCCATCCACTTTATTTACCGTATCTACCATGTTAAAACTTGTTTTATTTATAATTTCTACTACTCCAATAAATTTCGGCATAGATTTGTTCAATGCGAGTACTTTGAATTCATAAGGTAAATCTTGTGATTTTGCGATATAATCCTTGTATGATTTACTTGAGGTAAAAAAATATCTATAAACATAATTTTTATTAGCGCGTACAAATTGGACATCCTTTGCTTCTTCTTGCAATATCTTAAGAGTTGCATTAAACGACGCTTTTAAACCGTAAGCATTCATATTTACCTTAGAATATAATGGAACAATGAAAGAAACAATTTTGAATTCACTGTTCTTTTTAACATCATAATCCATCAATTCATACGGCGGTCTATTATCGTTCATTACTAATAAATGCCTAATGTTTTTTTCCTTTTTAAATACACCGTTCTTTTTATTGTGATTATCAAATATTTTTTTCCTTCCTATTGCCAATATAGCATGGTCTTCCGAGAGCAAAACAACAGGAATACCGGATTCAATGTATATCAACAATGATTCTATAAAATCATCATTTTTATACATAACCACATCATCTTGTTCGTTTTCGCATGAATGTATTATTACTCCAAAACCTAATTTTTTCAATACATAAGAAATATGATGTGCCATCATCCCTTTCGAGGGTAATTGTCTCTCGAATATTTGCTTTGATAGCATTTTTGCTATTTGAGACGGTAAAATCGTTGAGTATTCTGGATATTTATGTCCAAAATATTCCATTATATTTAATATAGATACTTCGGCGCAAGTAATGGATTCATTATCTTGAGCACAATATGGAAACCCATAAACTGTTAATTTCAATCCATTGACAAGGACTGTCTTTCGACAAAGACAACAAACAAAATCATGATTTTTCATTATTAACGGATGAAGAAACGAACTGCCTATAATTCTGTATGTTGTTGGACGCAATGATATATATCCTAAAAAATAATTATCCAAATTCTTAATAGTGAAATAATTATCCGCATTTATTGGTCTATCGTTATCGTTAATAAAAAAAGAAATGCGCAAAGAATCTCTGTGACAGGGATTATGCTTTTTGGAAAAAAACGAATAATAAGAATCCCGATATATCTTTTCTACATAAGGATATTCCATGAAACAAACGATATCGTCACGAATAACGTTCATTATTGTCGTTAATTCTATTTTTATCATTTCTTTTTTTATAGATAGTATTTTATAGATACTGTCTATTATTTCTTCCGACACAAGATCGCTTTTATCTAAAAATCTTGTTGTTATCACAATATATCCTCAATTAAAATTTCATACAACCGTACATTTTCAGGCACAAAAGTAACTAAAAACTTTTAAACTACGAATAAATCGTTTCCAATTTCCTGTCTCATACTACAAATTATTCTTCAAAAACACATCTAACGCCTTAGACATCGAAGGTATTTCCGATTTTGGAGCTTCTATTGAGAGGATATATTTTGCAGCTTTGATAGCCTTTGCCGTCGCCGGACCGAAAGCTGCAAACAGAGTATCTCCCTGTTCGAAATTCGGAAAATTGTTTTGTAACGATTTTATTTCCTGCGGACTGAAAAACGCTACGATATCATAATCTTTCAATTTCAAATCCGACAGATTGCTCGCTATTGTGCGGTACATTATTGCGCGGGTCACTTTAAGTTTTGCACGCTCAAATGTTTTCGGCACTTCGAGTTTGAACGAATCGGCTAAAACCAGAAAGAATTTCTCCCCTTTATGCTTCGACGAATTTGTCAGTTCCAGCAAAGACGAAAGACTGCCGTTGCCGAAAAAGATTTTTCGCTTCCGGTAAATTATGTACTTCTGTAAATATAAAGCTACTGCTTCCGACATGCAAAAATATTTCATCGATTCGGGGATATTTATCCGTAATCCTTCGCAGATATGGAAAAAATGGTCAACGGCAGTGCGGGCGGTGAAAATTACCGCCGTGTGCGTCAATAATTCAATCCTTTGTTTGCGAAAATCTTTTAATGAAACACTTTCGACCTGTATAAACGGACGGAAATCTATTTCAACATTATATTTTTCTACCAAATCACTATAAGGAGATTTTTCTGATGGTTCAGGCTGTGAAATTAAAATCTTCTTAACTTTTCTCATAATACATTATATGTTTTTACCCAAAAACGGGTTTTACTTTTTTAATTAATGTTTTCAAATACAATGAACAACGCCAAATATGGACTTATTTCAAAAGTGCAAAAGTACAAAAAACGGAAAAAATACGAAACTTTCGCTTCCGAAAAAATACGTATTATTCGAACTGTCATAAACAGCATCAAAACGCCAATCAATATTTTCGACATCAAAAACATTGACTGTTCGACTTTTATGTCCGAATCCGAATATAAAAGCGCTACAACCGTCAACGGCAAAATTGCGATTCCCGTTATGCTTAAATACAGTCGCCGGTTGAGGTGAATCTCCCCGAAAATATTTTCGGCTTTGCATATCAGAGCTATCAATTTCAACGCCGCCGACTGAACGGTGAAAATGCCGGACAGAACCAAAAATGGAACGGCGTACAACCTGTATTCCTGATAATTGCTCATCAACGAAAACAGCGCCGAAGCGACTATTATCGTAAACAGAACGGTGTAGCCGGTATTCATGACGCTTATCCGGTTTGTTTCTTCGTATTGTTTTTTCGCAAACCGGTAATCGAAAAACATTTTGCAGAGGCTTGATATTCGTCGTTTGAGCACAAACAGGAGCAACAGAAAATAAACACTCAGACCTACGGCTACTCCACTTTTGACAAAATAATCGCTATTGTTCAGAGCTTTTGCTTCCTCGATTTCCGACACTTTGTTGTACGCTTCGGAATGTTCTCCAAATATCTTGAATTCCACAGGAACATACAAACTTCCCTGAGCTTCGGTTGTGTTATTTATCAGACTGTCAGCTATCATCCGGTCAATTACCTCGTTTCGCTTTATAACCCTCTTTGACGAGATATTCAACGATTTTATCTCTGAAATCGCCTTGTATCAGTATTTCGCCATCTTTGACCGTTCCTCCGACGCCGCACCTGGTCTTTAGCGATTTACCCAAGTCTTTCAAATCGTCTTCGGCGCCCGCAAATCCCTGCACGAGCGTTACTTTTTTTCCGCCTCTTTGCTTTTTGTCCAACCGTACTGTCAAATTTTGTTTTGCAGGCGCGATGCTTTCCCGCACTTCTTCTTCGACATCGTACTCGTAGTTGTAGTCGGGATTTGTGGAATACACCACATTGATGCGCTCTTTCCGTTCTTTCGACATGACTTTTATTCGACTAATTTCTTGTATTTCAAACGATGGGGAGCATTATCGCCTGTCCGTCGTTTTTTGTTTTCTTCATATTCGCTATATCCGCCTTCGAAAAAGTGAACGTACGAATCGCCCTCAAAAGCAAGGATATGCGTAGCAATACGGTCGAGAAACCAACGGTCGTGTGAAATCACGACAGCGCAGCCTGCGAAGTTCTCCAAACCTTCTTCCAGCGCTCTTAACGTGTTTACGTCTATATCGTTAGTCGGCTCGTCGAGTAGCAACACATTGCCTTCGTCTTTGAGTGTCAGAGCCAAATGCAGCCTGTTACGTTCGCCTCCGGAGAGCACGCCGGCTTTCTTTTCCTGATCTGCTCCGCTGAAATTGAAACGCGACACGTATGCCCGCGCGTTAATATCTCTGTTGCCCAGACGGATGTATTCGTTGCCGTCCGAAACGATTTCGTAGACAGTTTTGTCGGGGTCGATAGATTTGTGTTGTTGGTCGATGTATGCGATTTTCACCGTGTCGCCGACATTAAACGTCCCTTTGTCGGGCGTTTCGATTCCCATAATCAGGCGGAACAGGGTTGTTTTTCCGGCTCCGTTGGGTCCGATGATTCCGACAATGCCGGCAGGAGGCAGTTTGAAGTTAAGATTTTCGAAAAGCGCGATGCCGCCATACGATTTTTTTACGTCGACGGCTTCTATTACAGTGTTTCCCAGACGGGGTCCGTTCGGGATAAAGATTTCGAGTCGTTCTTCTTTTTGTTTGCTGTCTTCGTTAGCCATTTTTTCGTATGCATGAAGACGGGCTTTCGATTTTGCCTGACGTGCTTTCGGCGACATGCGCACCCATTCCAGTTCGCGTTCCAGAGTTTTACGGCGTTTACTTTCCTGCTTTTCTTCCATCTCCAGACGCTTCGCCTTCTGTTCGAGCCACGACGAATAGTTGCCTTTCCAGGGAATACCTTCGCCCCGGTCTAATTCGAGAATCCAGCCGGCGACGTTATCAAGGAAATACCGGTCGTGAGTGACGGCTATAACTGTGCCTTTGTATTGTTGCAGATGCATTTCGAGCCATTCTATCGATTCGGCGTCCAAATGGTTCGTCGGCTCGTCCAGCAAAAGCACGTCCGGCTCTTTCAACAGCAGACGGCACAGAGCGACGCGCCTGCGCTCGCCTCCGGACAGGTGTTTGACAAGCTGCGTCTCGTCGGGACAGCGGAGAGCGTCCATCGCTCTTTCCAGTTTACTGTCGATTTCCCAACCGCCGGCAATCTCAATCTGCTCGGTCAATTCTCCCTGCCGTTCAATCAGTTTGTCCATTTCGGAATCGGTGAGTTCTTCCATGAAACGTGCGTTAACGGATTCGTATTCGGCAAGCAAATCAACAACTTCCTGAACGCCTTCCTGAACAACCTCCTTAACAGTCTTATTATCGTCCAATTGCGGTTCCTGCTCCAAATATCCTGTCGAATATCCGGGCGAGAAAACTACTTCGCCCTGTATATTCCTGTCTATTCCTGCAATTATCTTTAACAGAGAGGATTTACCCGAACCGTTCAATCCTATGATGCCAATCTTCGCTCCATAAAAAAACGAAAGGTATATGTCTTTTAATACCTGCTTTTGAGGCGGATATGTCTTGTTCACTCCCACCATCGAGAAAATAATCTTTTCGTCAGCCATGTTTACCTTTTTTAATTTTAATAATATCGGGCGCAAAGGTAGGAATTTTATCGTAAACCGAACTTTCGACAGTCGAATCTCAATAAAATCAGGATAATAGTAATTGAGGATTGAGAGCTTCGAACGCATGAACGCATGTAATAAAGCGCATCCGAACAGGGTATCGCTATTGACGGGGGGGACAGGCGCATCGTTATTACTCGTAGCATTGCTCATCGGGCGTACGACAAAATCCTCTGAATTACGGCAGGGAGTGTTAGTACCTGCGAGGTTCATAGGTACTACTGTCATGTTAATAACGCTTAGTCGTCATTGCGAATATCCATTTCGTACTGAAACGGAATGCGTCAGCCACTCTTAACTTTTAACTTTTAGTTTTTAGTTTTTAACTCCCAGCATGCGTCAGCCACTCTTAACTTTTAGTTTTTAGTTCTTAACTCCCAGCATGCGTCAGCCACTCTTAACTCTTAGTTTTTAGTTTTTAACTCTTTGAAGCGCCGTCAATCTGTCGTACCTATGTTCGGGCAAACGGTAATAGACATACACGTTGTAGACATTTTCG
>JAIRLF010000276.1 GCA_031259655.1 Prevotellaceae bacterium | reverse complement strand
TATTGGTAATGACGACGCCGGCGCTCATTCCCTGCAACGATTCCATAACGCCTGCAGAAGAGATTTTCGATATCTGTTCGGATTTTACAACAGATGCCGAACCTGTGAACGTCGATTTCTTTGCTACGCCATAAGCTACTACGACCACTTCGTCGAGCCCCAGAGATTCGTCGGTTAATGATACATTAAGCGTCGTCTCTCCGTTGTAGACAATTTCCTGCGTCGTATATCCTACGAACGAAAATATCAACACAGAACCTTTGCCGGAAACATTAATGGTGTAGCGTCCGACTTCGTCGCTCACCACACCCGATGTTGTACCTTTAATCATAACGCTTGCGCCTTTCAACGGTTCGCCGGAGACGTCGGTTATGATACCGGTAACACTCGCATTTTGCGAAAAAACTTGTTGGACATTTAATAAACAAAATAAAGCCAACATCATAAATAGTCTCATAATCTTTAATTTTTTATAACTATACATAAACAGTTCCATAGTAAAAACTTTTTTTTTAATAAATATTTGTTTGTTTAATTTTATCTTTAATTCACTTTTTGTTTTATGGAATGTGTATCTTATACTCCCAATCCATCGCTTTCTGTCTGTTATTTAATCATAGGCTATTCCTCCTTCTTTGTTTTAAGGGATTTAATGACGATTGGTTTATATATAAGATAGAAAGTCCCTGAAGAGAAAACGTAATTTCCTTCAAAGATTTTAGAGCAATAATATGCGCAATTATGCTTCCGTATGTATAGCTGTAGTTGGCGTAGTCGTATATCCGCAGGTCGCGGCGTTTGCTGTCGCTGTATGTCCGGATGTAAGTAGCGGTGGTCGGAGTAGCTGTATATATCCGCAAGTCGCGGCGTTTGCTGTCGCTGTATGTCCGGCTGTAAATAGCGGTGGTCCGAGTAGCTGTATATATTGATAGACGGAGTAGCTGTTTGCAATGTATATATGTATATACAGTTTCTTGCTGCTCCTGTGTGTGTGTGTGTGTGTGTGTGTGTGTGTGTGTGTGTGTGTGCAAAAATCATGCCAAACTCTTCAAAAATCCGGTTTAGTCGGAAAAATTTTTCAACATTGTTGAAACATCGATGAGAAATATGACAGTTCATATAAAAATCTTTATCTTTAATAATAGAAAAACGATACAAAGCTATAACATTTTTTTAATACAAATGTAAAAAAACCGTAATTTTTTTTCACAAAAGATGTATTCAGCCATATTTCAAACAGTTGAAACGCAAAAAAAATATTCGACAATTAAACTTTTTCTGTGAAAAAGTCGAAAAACAGATGAAAAAACCACGAAAAAATGACTCTACCGAAGGGACGGGGTGAAGAAAACGGTTAAACAAAGATAATTGACGACAATATCCGCGTTACCTTGCAGGAAACAATCCGGAGTTTCGTATTTTCCGGATTGCTTCGGGCTGCGCCCTCGCAATAACGAAAGGACGGGTTTGCGACAATTTGAAATGCACCCTTTTAAGTGCGAAAAAATTGTCGTTTGAAAAAAAAGCGTTAATTTTGCCGCATTATTGAAAAGGACTTTGAATGGAAAAAAAGTTAATAGTATCTCCGTCGCCTCATATTCACGATAATGTAACGACGCGGCGTTTAATGAGAGATGTAATCATTGCATTGTTACCGGCTTTTGGAGTTTCGGTATATTTTTTTGGAGTTAACGCTCTTTTAGTCACGCTTGTATCGGTATGCGTATGTGTTGGATTGGAATGGGTATTACAGAAATACGTATTAAAAACCCCGCCGGCGATAAGCGACCTGTCGGCAGCTTTGACCGGTTTATTGTTAGCCCTCAATCTTCCCTCGGGCATACCTTTATATATAGTAGCAATCGGAGCGGCGTTTGCAATCGGTGTAGCGAAAATCAGTTTCGGAGGACTTGGGAGCAACCTGTTCAATCCGGCAATTGCTGGGCGGATATTCCTGTTAATCTCTTTTCCCGTAGCGATGACCTCGTGGCCCCTGCCCTCGTCTGGATTTTTTGCAACGGATGCAACAACGGGAGCTACTCCACTCGCAATCATGGCGCACGGGTTAGCCGACGGGCTTACGCCACAAGAAATCATGGCGGGAGACCATGGATTTTCGTATTTCCAAATGCTATTTGGACAAATCGGCGGCTCGTTCGGCGAAGTCTCGACATTGGCTTTGCTGCTTGGATTTGCATATCTGCTGTTCCGCAAAGTGATAACCTGGCACATTCCCACGACAATCTTTTTGACCGTAGCGGTGTTTACCGGAATATTCCGGCTTGTCGACCCGTCGCAAAACCCCGACCCTCTGTTTCATTTATTAAGCGGAGGACTTATGCTCGGCGCGATTTTCATGGCAACGGACTATGTTACATCTCCGATGCTCAAAAAAGGCGCGGTAATATACGCTGTTGGGATAGGCGTTCTCACCTGCGTGATTCGCAAATGGGGCGCATATCCCGAAGGAATATCTTTCGCAATACTGATAATGAACGCGACTGTTCCTTTGATAAACATGTATATAAAACCCAAACGATTCGGCGAAAAATAAATTGTATTTAAATTAAAAAAAGGAAAAATGGCACGAGAATCATCTTTTAAAAATATGACGTTGACCCTGTTTGTGATAACCTTCGTATCGTCGGCGGTATTAGCCGGCGTTTACGAACTGACGAAAGATGCAATAGACGCGGTACGTATCCGGAAAATCAATCAGGGCATAGCGGAAGTTTTGCCTCCGTTCAACAACAATCCCTCCGACACCGACAATGTGCACAAAGAATTCGTCGACGGCGACACCGTTTACGTTTATAAGGCAATTACTAAGGAAAGAAAAGATACGGTCGCGGCGGTACAGACCTTCACCAACAACGGCTATGGCGGGAAATTTGTCCTCTTAGTAGGATTTCTTGCCGACGGCACAATAAACAATATCAAAGTGATATCGCATAGCGAGACGCCCGGCTTGGGCGACAAAATCGACCCTGCGAAACACGGGTTCAGCTTGCAGTTTCACGGTAAAAATCCCGAAACTTACAAGTTAGCCGTAAGCAAAGAAGATGGCGACGTTGATGCTATCACCGCTTCAACAATCAGCTCCAAAGCCTTTTGCGACGCTGTTGCACGGGCATACGCCGTATATCGCGAGAAAGTAATGAAAAAAGGAAAATGGGACGGAAACACCGGCGCAACGTCTCAACAATAATCAAAAACATGCTCATCATGAAAGAAAAAATACAAATAGTACTCAAAGGCATATTCAAAGAAAACCCCACTTTTGTGCTGATATTGGGAATGTGCCCGACTTTGGCGACAACATCGTCGGCAATCAACGGGTTATCAATGGGGTTGGCGACTTCGTTCGTGCTTATGCTCTCGAACCTGACAATTTCGCTTGTCGGGAAAATGATACCCGACAAGGTGCGGATTCCATCGTATATTGTTATTATCGCGGCATTTGTGACGGTAGTCGATTTACTGATGGCAGGCTATCTGCCCGACATTCACAGCACTCTGGGGATTTTCATCCCGCTGATAGTCGTAAACTGCATAGTGTTAGCGCGCGCCGAATCGTTCGCGGCAAAAAACGGAGCCGCCGATTCGATTTTCGACGGATTGGGCATAGGATTGGGATTCACGCTGGCGCTCACTTTTCTGGGTTTTGTCAGGGAACTTTTGGGAGCGTACTCGGTGTTCGGATACAAACTGATTTCCGGCGACGGCATTATCCTGTTTATACTTGCCCCGGGCGCGTTTTTCGCTCTGGCATATTTGATGATTCTGTTTAATATGGTAAAAAAGAAACTTATTAAGAAATAATTGATTATGGAATATATACTAATCATAATTGCAGCGATTTTCGTAAACAATGTAGTGTTGGCGCAATTTCTGGGGATATGCCCCTTTCTTGGGGTATCGAACAAAGTAACTACTTCGCTCGGAATGGGCGGAGCGGTCGTCTTTGTACTGACTTTGTCGGCAATAGTAACGTACTTGATACAGAACTTCATATTGACGCCGCTGCAAATCGGATATATGCAAACTCTCACTTTCATTCTGGTGATAGCGGCTCTGGTTCAGATGGTCGAAATCATCCTGAAAAAAGTCAGTCCCGCGCTCTATCAGGCGCTCGGAATCTTTCTTCCATTGATAACAACGAATTGCGCTGTACTTGGAATAGCAATTTTGTCGATTCAAAAAGATTATAATCTCGCCCAAACGACGGTATTTTCGCTGGCAAGCGGAGTCGGATTCGCGCTGGCGTTGATTTTATTCGCCGGACTTCGCGAACAGCTCGATTTGACGTCCGAGGTCCCCAAACAAATGAAAGGATACCCTATCGCCCTGATTGTAGCAGGTTTGCTGGCTATGGCGTTCATGGGTTTCAGCGGAATAGTAAAATAAATAGAATTGAAAACGCTCTACAGATACATATTTCTGTCATATCTGGGACCGATGTTCCTGACGTTGATAATAGTTGTGTTCATTTTTGTAATACAGTTCGTGTGGTTACAGATTGACGAGCTTGTAGGAAAAGGGTTGACGTGGAACGTCATACTCGAAGTTTTAGGCTGGTTTGCACTTTACAATATCCCGAACTCATTACCATTGTCCACGCTTCTTGCTTCGCTGATGACGCTTGGCAATCTTGGCGAAAACAACGAATTGCTGGCGATGAAATCGTCGGGAATATCTTTGAGCAGGATATTGTATCCTCTCTATTTTATGGCTGTCGCTATTGCAATCGGCAGTTTTGTGCTTTCGAGCGAATTTTCGCCGTATTTTTTTCTTAAATCAAGAAGCAAGCTGATGGAAATCAAGAAAAAAAGTCCGGAACTCAGTATCCCCGAAGACATTTTCTACGACGGGATAGAGCGTTTCGGCATAAGGGTCAATCATAAAGACCCGATTACGGGCGCTTTAATCGGCGTCATGATTTACGACCACACGCACGGCGAAGGAAATTATTCCGTAACTATCGCCGATACGGGCTATATCAAACAAACTCAGGATGCGAGGTACATCCTGCTGCGACTTATCAACGGAGTGAATTATGCCGAAGAATTGACCAAAACCAACCGTCTGAACAAAACTACTTATCCTTTTCACCGGCGGTTCTTTAAGGAACAAACGGTCTCTATCGACATGGGCGAAGAAGAATCTCAATCGTACGAGGCGCTGTATAAGGAATATCCGCAATCCAAAAGCATGAGTAAACTCAATAAAGATTCCGATTCCACGAATATAAAAATCCGGAACAT
>JAIRLF010000274.1 GCA_031259655.1 Prevotellaceae bacterium | reverse complement strand
ACAAAACGTATGCGTTTTCTGATAATTTTTTCGGGAATATACAGCGAATACATAAGTTCGACAAACACTTCGGACAAATGTCTGTAGTATTTCTTTGTAATGACAGCTATTTCGCTTTCGCTCATATCGGGGAATACAAGCCGTAAATTGGCTGCTATCACTTTTTTACGATATTTAACGATGTGCCTCAGTAAAAAATAAAGTAAAGAAGAGAAAGCGTATCCTCCCCGTAGCGGAACGAGCGACACAACAAACAAAACACCTTTAAGGCACGTATATACAATGTTTTTCATTACTTCGCAGTGTTTTTTTGACAAAACGTTTTTACTGTTGTTCGGGGAAATATTCCGATAACAGACGAATCATTTGATTCGCAAGATTTTCATTTCCTGCGGCAAGGATGCTTTGCCCGAACAGATAATTGTCGCCTCCTGTAAAATCGCATACAATCGCCCCCGCCTGTTTTGCGATGAAAGCTCCGGCAGCGACATCCCAGGGATTCAAATCGGTCTGATAAAAAACTTCCGCCCATCCGGCGGCAACATACGCCAAGTCGGCAGCCGCCGAACCGAACCGCCGTACTCCGTGAGAGTTAAATGTCAGATATTTCATGAGATTCATGTAATTATCAATCTTTTTACCTAACTTGTACGGGAAACCCGTTATAGCAAGCGAATTTTTGATTGATTCGGCGGTAGAGGGTTTGATTTCGTTGCCGTTCATAAATGCTTTGCTGTCTTTCCATGCGTAAAAACACTGGTCGCCGGAAGCGATATACACAACTCCGAGAACGGGAGCGCTGTTTTCGGTTAAACCAATGCTGACAGCGTAAGGACTAAGTCCGTGAATATAATTCGTCGTACCGTCCAAAGGGTCGATAATCCAAGTGTATTCGGTGTCGTGCGACTGTCCGACGGTTTTTTCTTCGGTCAGAAAACCGGCGTCGGGAATCAAAGGCAATAATTGCTCGACAATCAGTTTTTCCGCTTTTTTATCAACGTAAGAAACAAAGTCGTTGACGCCTTTGGCTTCTATTTTGTCCGTCGAAAAATTTTCTCTTTCATCCAGCATGAATTTACCTGCTGCGCGCGCAATATTGCATACGTCTTCACAAATTTCATTAAAGTGCATATTATTTTTTGTCATTATTTCTTTGACTTTCCGGGTAATTGTAATTTAACTCTCACATTGTCGCCATAGTATGCAATCGAACCTGCCGGCGGGTCTTGCTCGTATGCCACGCAGTTGAGGCTGTCGGTGATTGTCTTAACTCCTTTGCGGTCGAAGGTAAAGATGTAGTTCAGCGAATTTTCGACGATGACGTCTTCTACCGAGTGCATTGTAAGTCCCTTTACCTCAGGAACGGTAAAAGTTGTATAATTAAGACTGTCCAATCCCAATCTCAAGTCGATATATTCGCCTATCGGAAGCAGGACTCCGGGCTCTATTTCCCGCCCTTTATACATCTGTCCGCAAACA
Source organism: Prevotellaceae bacterium (assembly GCA_031259655.1). Lineage (GTDB taxonomy): Bacteria > Bacteroidota > Bacteroidia > Bacteroidales > UBA932 > JAIRLF01. Next base: position 4,691 of record JAIRLF010000274.1, on the reverse strand, counting down.
TCGTTAGTGAAACGATGTTGATGCGAATATTCTAATTTACCAATTCTGAACCCTTTGGCGTTTAGTTCCGTCTTTGCTTGCCTCAACGAAATATCTTTTACGTTCGGCAAAGATTCTTTTCTTGGCGAAAATGAATTCATTGTGAGAAAAATTTTGCGGTTCTTTTTCACGTGCGTCTTCGGCTCGGGATTTTGCAATAAAACCGAACCTCGCGGCATATCTACCCGGAATAAGGAATCGATAATTTCTATCCTCAAGTTGTGTTTTTCGGCAATTACCAATACCGAGTCAAACATTTTTCCGGTAAAATCGGGCACAGGAAATGATTTCCCATGACGGGTAAATGTGTTCAAAAACACACTGCTGAATATCAATAAAAATATTATTAACATCGTTGCAAACAATACGTTTCGCAATAATATGTTATTCCATAACTTCTTCAAATTGCGCGATTTCTTTTTATTCATCGAAAATCAAGATTTTTATTTTCATTATTCTTTACATACACGATTCCAATCAACAGAACCAAATAAATACATGTTTCATTCTCACAAATATCACCAAAATTTCGCCGCAAAGATACAATAAATGTATAAATATATGTCGGAATATTAAGTCGAAATTTGAAATTACTCTTTGTTTCAATAAAAATCACTATATTTGCGGCAATAAAATGATATTGTTATGGACGAGGAAAATTTAAATTTGCTGGAAGATTATGTATTCATGAAGTACGTGGATGAGGAAGGAAACAGAAAAATACTGGAAAGACTGAATCCTCTGAATGATTATCTTTTCATGAAATACATGGGCGAAATAGGCGACGAGGAGCAATTAATGGCATTTTTGAATGCAGTCCTGCATAGAACGGGCAAAGATAAAATTGTGTCGATAACGATACTTGAAGACAGGACTAAATCAGCCAAAATAGTTGACGACAAATCGAGTGTTTTAGACCTCCGCGCAATGATGACCGACGGTACAAAAGTGAACATCGAAGTGCAACTTCGCGATGTGGGTAATATGGGCAAACGCAGCCTGTATTATTGGGGCAACGAATATACCGAAGTCCTTAAGTCGGGAGAAGATTACGATAAATTATCCTCTGTAATAAATATCAATATACTTGGAGCGGAATTTCTCAATACGCTTGGAACGGAGACTATTCCGAAGGATGCATTTCATACGAGCTATCATCTTTGGGAAGACGTTTATAAAAATTGCCTCCTCTCCGATGTGATAGAAATACATTTTATTGATATGGTGAAGTTCAGACGATTGGAAAACAAAGATATTGCGACTAATGTGCTTCACCGTTGGCTGACATTTTTCGACACACATACAAATAGTGAAACAATTAAAAAAATAATAGATATGGATACGGCAATAAAAAAAGCGTACGAAAAAATCGCATTTGTCTCAAAAGACAAAGATTTGTGGCATGCGTATCGTATGCGCGAAATGGCTCTTTCCGACTATACCAGCGGTATGAACGCCGCTGAAAAAAGAGGTGAAGAAAGAGGTCTAATCATTGGCAGAGAAGAAGGCATAGCCATAGGCGAAGAAAAAGGCAGAGAAAAAGGCATAGCCATAGGCGAAGAAAAAAGCAGTATTATAAGTACTAAAAATCTGAGACAAGCAGGATTTTCTGCTGAAGAAATAGCTAAATTTATTGGTAAAACTGCAGCAGAAATAAATAAAATCTTAGAGGAACAAGGATTAATGTAACAGAGATATGGATACGGCAATAAAAAACGAGGACGAAAAAAACGCAGACATCTCAAGTGACAGAGATTTGTGGCATGCATATCGTATGCACCAAATGGCTCTTTCCGACTATACCAGCGGCATGAACGCCGCTGAAAAAAGAGGTGAAGAAAGAGGTAGAGAAAAAGGCAGAGCCATAGGCATAGAAGAAGGCATAGCCATAGGCATAGAAAAAGGCATAGAAGAAGGCAGAGCCATAGGCATAGAAGAAGGCAGAGCCATAGGCAGAGAAAAAGGCAGAGAAGAAGTCAGTATTATAAGTACTATAAATCTGAGGCAAGCAGGATTTTCTGCTGAAGAAATAGCTAAATTTATTGGTAAAACTGCAGCAGAAATAAATAAAATCTTAGAGGAACAAGGATTAATGTAACAAAGAGATGGATACGGCAATAAAAAAAGCGCGCGAAAAAAACGCCTTTGTCTCAAAAGGAGTTTCTATTGAGACAAAGGCAAAGTACAAAGATTAAGGTGATAAAATTATTTATTGTTTAATTAAAAATATATTTACGGTATGAATAGATTTATTTCAGTTATTTTGACGGTATTATTATTGGCGACAACAGTGAACGCTCAGGAATTGAAGCCAATAAAGTTAAACGTTCCCGACAAGGAACGCGGTTCTTCTATTATGAAAGCGCTTAGCGACCGTCACTCGGAGCGCGAATTTTCGACAAAGAAACTGTCTTTGCAAGATTTATCCGATTTGCTTTGGGCGGCTAATGGAATCAATCGTCCGGACGGAAGGCGGACTGCTGCTACCGCTCGTAATAATCAGGATATTGACGTGTATGCTATCATGGAAGAAGGCGCATACATCTACGACGCCAAAGCTCACGAGCTCAAACCGGTAGTCGAAGGAGACCATCGTTCTTTGATTGCCGATGCGCAAGCGTCGGTTAAAGATGCGCCGGTATCGTTGTTGATAGTTTCCGACCTTTCGCGTTTTGCCGGCGCCGAGCTTGAACGGCAAAAACAATGGGGCGCTTTCGACGCCGGAATTGTGTCGCAGAATATCATGCTGTTTGCTTCCGGATGCGGATTTGTCACTGTCCCCAGAGCTTTTATGAAAAAAGAAGAATTGAAGAAGGTCTTGAAATTATCCGAAACACAAGAGCCGATGCTCAACAATCCGGTAGGATATCCGAAAAAGAAGTAACAATTTTTCTTTGATTTAAAGTATCAAAAATTTACTCAAAGGACGACGGATAACTGTTTCCGTTGTCCTTTTTTTCTGTCAACGACCTCGAAAATTAAGGATTGTTTGCGTCCAATTCTCAATTTTCAATTCTCAATCATTGATTAATTAGCGGTTTACATCTCGCAAATAAAAAATACCACAAAAATGGTATAACAGGGTATTGCGGAGACCCATATCTTTGCACCTTGAATAAGTTAAAATGATGATGAAAGAATTTAGGAAATATAAGAAAAGTAACGCACTCGAAACACTCCGGAAAACACTCCGGCAATCGGCGTCTGTTTTATTCCTTATATATTATTGTTCACAATCAAACTCCTCCCGAATGTGCTGCTGTTGCAGCATAATCTAAGTTTTCTCTATTTACATAACATACGGGTAATTATTTAGTAATTACGATTATAAAATTAAAAATTAAACATTAATAAATTATTATAAACATTATAAATATGCATACATTAAAATTATTTTTGACAATAGCGCTGATAAATACAGCAATCATCAGTTCGGCAATCGCCGAAGACGGAAACGAAGGCAAGACGCAAGTTATATACGTCGAAAGTGCAAAATACACACTGCCTTTACTGGAAAAATGGGTAACCGAATATAACAAAACGAACCCGGAAGTAAGGGTCGAATGGGTGGGGAAAAACGCCGAAAACATTGACCTCCGTATCGTTGCTAACGTGGTCTCGGATGACGAAACCCTCAACGACGAAGACGGGGAAGCAATCACTTACGTAGGACGTTCTGCTTTGTTGCCCGTTACGACGAAAGAAAATCCGCTGTACGAGCAAATAGCCAGGAAAAAATTCGGCAAAAAGGAACTCAAACGGCTATTTTTCGCCGACGACCCGTTCGCCGACGAAAGTCCGTCGAAAGACAAGTTGAAAGAACAGTTGACGGTCTATTCGGGTAGCGGCAAGGCTTCGGGAGCAACGTTATTCGCTTCGTTTTTCGGACAAAGTTCTTCCGATTTTCGGGGGAAAAAGATTCAGGGAGACGATATTTACCTCTTGCAGGCTATCGGTAAAGACCCTACGGGAATCACGTTTAACAATCTGAGTTACATCTACGATTTGAACGACAGACAGCTGAAGGACGGTATCTCGCTGCTTCCTTTGGACGTCAAAAAAAATCAGTTGGAAATTATCAAATCCGAAAATCTTGATGAGACTATATCTTTGCTCGAAAACGAAAAGGTCGAACTCATTCCCGTATTAAACATCGGGTTCGCTTACAACGGACAGACTGAAACGGCGGAAGCCGGGCAATTCCTGAAATGGATTATCACCGAGGGACAAAAGTTCAATCACGAATTTGGATTCCTGCAGGTGGATAAGAAAACATTATCGTACCGGAAAAATATTTTGGGTGATATATTCCTAACTAACAAATAAATATTTTAAACAAGAAAAAGCGCCTCCTCTTTTACCTGTGGCAAGGAATGTTGGGAGGCGCCACACTCTAAAAAATAACAAAGTGACATGACAAAAGTAAGAAAAATTTTCACAGGGAAGACCCTTTTCTCTGTAAAGAATCCCAACACAATTTTTAAGGGATTCATCTTGACGCTCCTGGTTCTATCAATAAATGTTATCAGAGCCGAATATGTTAAAGTATTAAGCGAATTAGCCGAAAATATCGACAAAGTGGATATCGGAAAAAAAGCGCCCAATTTTCGAGCCTTAACACGCGAAGGAAAAAGCGTTTTTCTACACGACTT
>JAIRLF010000256.1 GCA_031259655.1 Prevotellaceae bacterium | reverse complement strand
CAGTGATACAGCGCAGTTTGCAGTAAATACGATAATGGTGGCAACAGATGGGTAAAGAAATATACCCTGAAGCGAGTAAATTATTGATAACGGCAGACAGCGGAGGAAGTGAAATATAACAAGTTTTAAAAACCTTTTATTATGTTTGAATATGGCGCAATTTGATTGTCTCATTATTGGGTAGCAGATGACGCCGAAGGCGTCGAATATGAAACTTTTTTTGCGTATATAATTAACACGAAGATAATCTGCGGACAAAAAATTATCCGCAGATTGCGAAAAATCCGTGAACAAAAACTCGAAGATAGAATCTTCTACAAATCAAATTCCTTTGATGTTCCGCCCGTATTATTTCTATCGCACAGATTTTGATTATACCAATATAGTACAAAACAGCCGGCGTCAGCCACTTTTAGTTCTTAACTTTTAGTTTTTAGTTTTTAGTTCTGACAGGGCATTAGTTTATTTTCGATGCTAAAAACATTTGCAAAAATTTTGTTCCGTTATGTGTTGTATTAAGACTGCGATTAACGATATAGCGATTGGTAATTTTTTCGGCATTACAAAAATTATTAAATCCTTGTAGATTAACGGGGTTATCCATTCTTTTTAATTTACATTCCACTGCTATTTTTTGTGTTGTTTGCGACAACACAAAATCTACTTCCGTACCGTCCGTAGTACGATAAAACTGCAATTCGCCGCCTGCCGTTTTATTTCTCCAAAGTTCGAGCATCACGAAGTTTTCGACAATAGCGCCGTTGTCGATTCGGAAGTCAATCGCATTAAAATTTCGTTCGATCATGTTTCGTAAACCCAAATCACAAAAATACACTTTTTTCATTTTAGAAATCACTTTGCGTTTATTTACAAAATATGGCTCAATCAGTTTGATAATGTACATTTGTTCAAGTAGATAAAGAAATTCCTCACATTGCTTGTAACTAATACCGCTTTCCTTGCTTAATTCGTTTATATTTACCATATTGCCAATCTGCGAAGCAAGCAATCGCAGTATCTTATTAAATCCGACAGTCTGCTCGTTATTGATATAATTTCGCACATCTTTAAGAAGATAAGTTTGGTAAATATCATTCAGGATTTCACTTTTTTCCTCTTTATTTTTTGTTAGAGCAGCACGTGGAAATCCGCCATAAATCAGATATTCTTCAAAAAGTTGCTCAATGGGTAAAGTAAGAGCCGAACTTTCAGTATTTTTGTCAAATTTTTCGTATAATTTCAACAATTTTTCGTTATTAAACGACAGATATTCTTCAAACGAAAGCGAAGAAACCTCAATAATACGCACTCTGCCAGCCAATGATTCTTCCGTTTTTTGCAAAATATCTAAGGAAGAACTGCCCGAACAAAGAATTTTCAGTTTTGAATATTTGTCCGTCAACAATTTTAGCATAACGGAAATGCCGTCGATATATTGAAATTCGTCAATAAGCAAAAAACCGTCTAATTTCGTATTCAGATGTACTTGCAAATATTGTTCGATAACAGAAAATTTCTGGAACAGTTCCGCAATCTCCGTATTTTGTCCGTTAAGCGACAGCGAAATTTTGCCTGTAATAAAATCGTTCATTAACGAAGTTTTACCCACTTGTCGCGCTCCTATTAAAACTATAATAGGCAGGTGGTTAAACCCGTTTTCAATCTTGTCCAAATATCTTTTTCTCTTAATCATAATGATAATAATTTCGCGGCAAAGGTACAAATTATTCCGATATTTTTGTCTAAACGGACAAAAATATGGAGGCTTTTTTATCCAAACGGACAAAAATATGGAGGTTTTTTTATCCAAATGGACAAAAATATGGAGTGTTTTTTGGCAGAACGAACAAAAACGAACAAAAACCGACAAAAATATGGAGGCTTTTTTATCCAAACGGACAAAAATATGGAGTGTTTTTTGGCAGAACGAACAAAAACGAACAAAAACCGACAAAAATATGGAGGCTTTTTTATCCAAACGGATAAAAATATGGAGGCTTTTTTGTCCAAATAGACAAAAACATGGAGTATTTTTTGCCTAAGGAATGGGAAATTAACAAGTTATAACGCCACCTTCAATATACGGTAACAGGACAACATAAACAAAAAGTTCCTGCGGAAATGACACTTTACATTTCACAGAGATTGTATTCTATTTTTCCCTTAAAATATCGTCTCTGCGGAACATAGTTATTGCCTCCTTTTGTTGATTGAATGAAATTTTCGGCTAAAAATAACCATCCATCAGTCATGGAAACCGCGTATGGAAGACTATTAACTTTTTGATATATAGAAATATTATTTTTTTTTGATAGTCTAATCAATAATTTTACTACTTTTGCACGTTGAATACACGAAAATTGTTAGTATGATTAAAATTACATTTCCCGATGGGACTGTTAGAGAGTATAATAAAGGAATAACCGGACTGGAAATAGCGCAAAGCATCAGTCCGCGACTTGCAAGCGAAGTTCTTTCGATAGGAATAAACGGTCAGACGCGAGACCTTACCCGTCCGATAGACGAAGATGCTGAAATTAAACTCTATAAATGGGAAGATGCTGAAGGCAAACGAACATTTTGGCACTCTTCGTCGCATCTTATGGCAGAAGCCTTGGACGCCATTTTTCCGGGAGTGAAATTTGGAATAGGTCCAAGCATCGAAAATGGATTTTATTACGATGTTGACCTTGGAGAACACATTATCACAGAGGCGGATTTGAAGAAAATCGAAGACAAAATGCTGGAATTTGCCCGCGAAAAACAACAATACCTCCGTCGCGACGTAAGCAAACCCGAAGCATGGAAAACATACACCGAAAAAGGCGACGAATATAAAGTTGAACTGATTAACGATTTGCAAGACGGGACAATAACGTTCTACACCAACGGAAATTTCACCGACCTGTGTCGTGGTCCGCATTTGCCAAGCACAGAACCGATTAAAGCAATCAAACTCACTGCAATCGCAGGCGCATACTGGCGGGGTAACGAAAAAAACAAAATGCTCACACGTATTTATGGCATCACTTTCCCAAAGAAAAAACTTTTGGACGAATACCTTGCAATGCTTGAGGAAGCAAAAAAACGCGACCATCGCAAAGTAGGCAAAGAACTGGAACTGTTTGCTTTCTCTCAAAAAGTCGGTCAAGGATTGCCTTTGTGGTTACCGAAAGGCGCCGCTCTGCGCGAACGGCTGGAGGTTTTTCTGCGAAATCTGCAAAAAAAAGGCGGATATCTGCAAGTTATCACTCCGCACATCGGGCAGAAAGAGCTGTATGTTACTTCGGGACACTACGCCAAATACGGAGCGGATTCGTTTCAACCGATTAAAACCCCGCAAGAAGGCGAAGAATTTCTTTTGAAACCGATGAATTGTCCCCACCATTGCGAAATATACAAGACAAAACCACGCTCATACAAAGACCTCCCACTGCGTTTAGCAGAATTTGGCACAGTCTACAGATATGAGCAAAGCGGTGAACTGCACGGATTAACGCGAGTCAGAGGATTCACTCAGGACGACGCCCACATCTTCTGCCGCTCCGACCAGTTGAAAGAAGAATTTTGCAAAGTGATTGACATCGTTTTGTATATCTTCAAAATACTGAAATTCGGAGATTACACTGCGCAGGTATCTTTACGCGACCCCAACAACAAAGAAAAATACATCGGCTCGGACGAAAATTGGGAAAAAGCCGAAAGCGCAATAATCGAAGCCGCTGCAGAAAAAGGACTGAAAACAGTTGTCGAAAAAGGCGAAGCCGCTTTCTACGGTCCAAAACTCGACTTCATGGTCAAAGACGCTATCGGTCGCAAATGGCAGTTAGGAACGATACAGGTGGATTATAATCTTCCCGAGCGTTTTGAACTCGAATATGTCGGCGCCGACGATAAACGTCACAGACCCGTAATGATTCACCGGGCGCCGTTCGGTTCGATGGAACGTTTTGTCGCTGTATTGATTGAACATACAGGAGGGAAATTTCCGCTTTGGCTCATTCCCGAACAGGCAGTTGTTTTGCCTGTAAGCGAGAAATATAACGAATATGCGCGTAAACTCGGAGAACTGCTCGACGAAAAAGAAATACGTTGCACGGTTGACGACAAAAACGAAACTATCGGAAAAAGAATCCGTGAAAATGAACTGAAACGGATACCCTATTTGTTAATAGTCGGAGAAAAAGAAGAACAGGCAGGAACACTTGCCGTACGACGTCAGGGCGAAGGAGATAAAGGAGTATTTACCCTTGACGAGTTTGTTGATTTAATTAAAAATGAAGTAAAACACGAATTGACATCAATACAATAAAGTAAAAAAATATGAACATAAGGATATAATTTTTCGTTTGATAATAAAATTATTGAGTTATGGAAGAGAATAGTCGGATAAGAATTGGAAAAAGAATCGAAGAATTGAGGTTAATGAAGAGATATACCAAACTGAAACTCGCAAAGTTGACCAATATTTCTTCGGCGAGCATTACTCGCATGGAAGCAGGGCGTCATTCTGTAGGCATCGACACTCTGGCTAAAATCGCTCAAGTTTTGGGTTCTACACTGGAAATTGTCGAAGACGGCAAACTTCGAGTGGAAGACGGAGAATGGACAAGCGAAAGAGAACGGATTTTGACTCAGTTGAAAAACATCAGAATCGAAAAAAATCTTCGACAGCGCACATTCGCCAATATGCTTGGCGTAGCCTGCTGTAACATGTCGCTGATAGAATCGGCAAAACGTTCGACCGGCAGCGAGGTCGTTGCTCAGATTGCAAATTTGTTGAACTGCCGGTTGGAAATCCTGACTAAACACGAACGCAACGCAATGGCGGTTAAAAAAATCAAAAACTGCAAAAAAATGTCGCAGGCAGAGATTGATTTTTTAAAACAAAATATCAAAGCGCCGCTATCTTTTCTGACAGCAAAACTCGACAGGTCGGAAATTGACATAAAAAGCAATGTGCAAAAACTCAAATTACGTATTAAGCAATAAAATTATTAAACGATATAATTATGAGAAAGTTTTTAGTAGTATTATCTTCATTATTAGCGACAATATTAATGTTGCTTGGCGCTTGTACGAACAATGCGACGAAGTACAAGTACGAAACAGTTGCAGGTGACCCGCTGAATGCGCGGATATATACCCTGGACAACGGGTTAAAAGTTTATTTGTCGGTGAACAGCGACAGACCGAGAATACAAACGTATATCGGTGTCCGCGTCGGCGGCAAAAACGATCCGGCTGAAACAACCGGATTGGCTCATTATTTTGAACACCTTATGTTTAAAGGTACTCAAAAATTCGGGACATCGGATTATGCAGCAGAAAAACCTTTGCTCGACAAAATCGAAGAACTGTTTGAGGTTTACAGGAAAACAGCCGACGACGACAAACGTAAAGCCCTGTATGCTCAAATTGACAGCGTTTCGCAGGAAGCCGCAAAACTCGCTATTCCCAACGAATACGACAAACTGATGAACAGCATCGGTTCGCAAGGCACAAACGCTTTCACGTCTTACGATGTTACTGCATACGTCGAAAATATCCCGGCGAACAGGATAGAAGACTGGCTGGAAGTCGAAGCCGACCGTTTCACTAATCCGGTTCTTCGACTGTTCCATACCGAACTGGAAACTGTGTACGAAGAGTATAACATGAGCCTTACACGAGATTCGAGAAAAGTGTTCGACACTATTCTGGCGGCTCTGTTCCCGAATCATCCTTACGGGAAACAGACAATACTCGGAACGCAAGACCATCTGAAAAACCCGTCGATAACGAATATAAAAAATTATTTCGACACTTACTATGTGCCTAATAATATGGCAATATGTATGGTGGGCGATTTAGACCCCGACAAAACTATCGCAGTAATCGACAAATATTTCGGTAAACTTGCAAGCAAAGAAGTTCCCAAACTGAAAATAACGCCCGAACAGCCGATAACCGCGCCGATTATCAAGGAAGTTGTTGGTCTTGAGGCAGAAAATATAATGCTTGCATACCGTCTGCCGGGAGCGAGCAGCAAAGACGCCACAATCCTCGAATTTATTGATTATCTTCTGACAAACGGCGACGCAGGGCTTATCGACCTGAATCTGGTTCAGAAACAAAAAATCCTGAGCGGAGGAAGTTCAGCCAACTCCCTGTCGGACTACAGTATTTTTGTCCTGATGGGAACCCCGAAAGAAGGACAGTCGCTGGATGAGGTGCGCAATTTGCTGTTAGGACAAATTGAACTGCTAAAAAAAGGCGAATTTGAAGACTGGCTGTTGCCCGCTGTTATCAACAATCTCAAACTGTCGAAATATTATCAACAGCAGGAATCCGGCTATGCCGCTTATTTATTGTTGAACACGTTTATTAATCAAATTGATTGGGCGGAACAGGTCGGCGTGGTTGATTTCCTGTCGAAACTGACAAAACAGGATGTTATTGATTTCTGTAACAAATATTTCAACGACAACTATGTTGCTGTTTACAAAAAGCAGGGTATGCCCGAACAAAAGAAACTGGACAAGCCGCAGATTACCCCGATTCCGACAAACAGAGACAACGAAAGCGCTTTCCTTGTCGAGTATAAAACCCGCGAAACAACATCTATCGAACCTGTTTTTGTTGATTATAATAAAGATATGTCGAAGTTGAAAGCTAAAAGCAATGTCGAAATCCTTTACAAACAAAATACGACTAATCCGTTGTTTTCGATTAACTATGTTTTCGAAATGGGTAACAACAGCGACAAATTGCTCGGAACGGCATTCAATTATCTGGATTATCTGGGGACGTCGAAACATTCGGCAGAGGAAATCAAAAGCGAGTTCTACAAAATGGCATGCTCTTTCAGCGTTTCGGCTTCGAACGACCGTGTCTATGCCTCAATCAGCGGTTTAAGCGATAATTTCGAAAAAGCTCTCGAACTTTTGGAAGAACGTCTCGCCGATGCTGCGGTTGACGCTAATGCATGGGAAAATATGGCGTCCGATATCCTGAAATCAAGAGTCAATGCAAAAGCTAATCAGGGAGCTAACTTTTCGCGATTAAGGAGTTACGGGCAATGGGGACCAAAATCGTCCGTCACGAATATCCCTTCGGCAGAAGAATTGAAATCGCTCGACCCTCAAGTTCTGGTTGACAAGATTAAATCGCTTAAAAACTACGAACACAGGATACTTTACTACGGACCGCTGACAGCAGACCGGATTGTGGAAATCATAAATCAAAAACATGCTGTCGCCGACAAACTGCAGCCTGTGCCGGAAGCTATCAAATTCGTAGAGCAGGAAACAAACGAAAACACGATATATCTGGCTCATTATGATGCAAAACAAATTTATTTCTCGATGCTCTCGAAAGGCGAAACGGGCTACAACAAGGCTATCGAACCCGACCGTCAACTGTATAACAGTTATTTCGGAGGAGGAATGAACAGTATTGTGTTTCAGGAGATGCGCGAAGCCCGCGGACTTGCGTACAGCGCCGGCGCTTCGTATTCGAAGCCGGGCAAACCCGAAAGGTCGTACTATATGGCTACGATGATTGCTACACAAACCGACAAACTTGCTGACGCTAACGCTGCATTTATCGATATACTGAACAATATGCCCGAATCGGAAAAAGCTTTCGGACTGGCTAAAGAAGGTATCCTCTCCGATATCCGTACAGGCAGAATATTGCGAGACGATATACTGTGGAACTATCTTGGCGCTATAGAGTTCGGCTATGATTACGATTCGCGGAAAGATGTTTACGAAAAAGTGAAAGATATGACTCTGGCAAATGTGAAAGCATTTCAGGAAAAATATGTGAAAAACAGAGCTTATACTTATTGTATATTAGGCGATACAAAAGAGATGGATATGAAATTCCTGAACAGTCTGGGAAAAGTCCGGGAATTAACGCAGGAGGAGATTTTTGGGTATTAATTAATATGAAATTAATGTTTTATAAAATAAATCAAATTTAAATTAGAATGGGTAAAAAAGCTGTAATTGTAGTAGATATACTAAACGACTTTGTTACCGGAGCGATTGGTTGCGACCGTGCAAAAGCGATTGTTCCGGCTGTTCAAAAATTAGTGTATGCTGCTCGTGAAAATGGTGTATATGTCGTTTATGCAAACGATTGTCACATCAAAGGCGTCGACGCCGAACTGAAACTCTGGGGCGACCATGCGATTAAAGGTACGTATGGAGCTGAAGTTATCGACGAACTGAAGCCGGTAGAGACTGATTTTATTGTACCAAAACGAAGGTACAGCGGATTCTTTCAAACCGACCTCCATCTGCTGCTTAAAGAACTTGGCGTAGATACGGTTATTATGACCGGTCTCCATACGCACATGTGCGTCCGGCATACGTCTGCCGACGCATATTGCTGGGGATTCAATATCGTTGTGCCAAAGGATGCTACCGACTCTTTTACGGAAGAGGACTATAACATCGGTATCAAATACCTGAAAGAGGTCTATGGCGCAGAAATCACGACTGTCGATGCTCTAATAACAAACTCCTTTTCAACCGGCAATTGAAAAGGCAAATTAAAGAGTTAAGAACTAAAAGTTAAGAGTTAAGAGAGGCTGACGCCAGCCTCTCTTACTTTTTCATTCCGCTTTTGATTTCGGTGCGAAATCGGAAAACGCGCCTAAAGACGACAATTGGAAATTCTAAATTTTCATGTAATTTTGCGCTTGGGAAAACAGATGATTGATAGATAAAAAGTAAGTAAATGAATAAATTTATCAAAATAGCTGTAACAACAGCATTTCTAATGTCAGGGTTTGTATCCTGCAAGAAAGAGAATACTTCCCCCGATTCCAAGCCTGTGGAAGTCAAAATGCAGAGCATCATCCTCACCGGTACGGTGCGGAATATTTCGGGAACGCCTCTTGGCGGAGTACGCATTGTTTCGGGAGATGTATCAACCACCACCGACGACGACGGGACTTTCGGTTTCGAGCAGGCGGGGACGGTAAATGACCGCATCGTGATACGCTTCGAGAAACAGGGCTATTTCGATCTCGTGCGTTCGGGCGTAAAAGTTGACGAAATACATATCGACGCAGTCATGCAAGCCAAAAATAACAGCAGCAACAGTTCGACAACCATTTTCGACGCCGTCAAAGACAAAACCCTGTCTGCCGGCGGCTTGAAAGTCGATATTTCCGCCTCGTCGCTTGTCCGTTCCGACGGTTTGGCGTACACGGGCTTGGTAAATGCCGACCTGCTTTATCTCGACCCTGACAACATTCATTTTACGGAGTTGATGCCCGGAGGCGACCTCGTCGGCATGCGCGCGAACAATAGCGAAACGCAGTTGATTTCGTACGGAATGACCGAAATATTGTTAACCGACGCCACCGGTAAGGCTTTGCAACTGAAAAACGGCGCTACGGCCGGACTTACTTTCCCGATTCCGGCGAGTATGACGAACAACCCGCCTAACACAATACCGCTATGGTCGTTCGACGAGGAGCGCGGCATCTGGATAGAAGAGGGCGCGGCTACTTTGACAGACAATGATGAGTATATCGGAACGGTGACTCATTTTTCGTGGTACAATCTGGACGTGCCGGCAGGCTGTGTCGTGATTCGTGGCACAGTTACGGATTGTAACGGCGCTCCTGTCCCATACGTGAGAGTGACTGCCGGTCAAATGGCCTTCCCCACTAACAGCAAAGGCGAATACCGCTTGGTTGTGCCCTCCGAAACCTCTGTGACGGTAACGGTGAGAAGCAGTGATTACGGCAACTATTCGCCCGAAGCATCGTACTATATGGAAGCTAAAACGAGTGGAACATCATTTGACCATGATATCAGTCTGCCTTGCCTGACGCAAGAACCGGGAGAACTCCCTATAGACGATTTGGACAAAGGCTCTGTCACTTACGTGATAGGCGACCTCTTCCACATCATCACTTTCGACAACAACGGCAAACGGATTCGCTGGGACGAACAGTATGAAACCGAAAATCACAAGGTGATAGTTTACGACGACATTTCGCGTTCTTATTTCATGAGTTCGGGCACATCGTGGTTCGATCTGGAGTCTTCCGGCGCCGACTTTATTTTCAATACTTTCTTTTTCAGGAACGAGCTTTACCTGCAGCCGGGTATGGAAAAGCTTCCCGACGAAACGATTGCCGGAAAGCTATGTACGGTCATAAAGTTCTCCGCAGGCGATTGCTATATAAAATACGCCGAATGGAGCGGCCTGTTGATGAAAGAGGAAACCTGCAACGGAGTGGCTATGACAGTTACAGATGTAAGTTCCGAAGTTCCCGCCAATGCGTTCACAAAAACGATGGATATTTTCGATTAAATCTCCGATAAACAAAGAACAGCGATACAAAAAGTCGTTTTTTGCATAAGCCAAATGGATGTAAACCAAGGTGATATAGTCGTCTCTCTATAAATCCCCCTTGGATATTCCACAAGGATAATGGTTTAAATTACTTATAATCAATTAGTTTCATCTGTAAAAAAGACTTTTTTCATTTTATGTGCTTGGAAAACACAGGTTTTTCAGTGATTTTGCAATTACGCAGTATTATATACTATCCTTGGTCATAATATGAGAAATATACATGATGCGGTATGATTTTGCGATGGGTTGCACCGGCCTCCGTTTGGCTTCGCCGAGCTTCGGTTCGTTCCGGTTGGCCTCGCCAAGCTCTGCTTTCCGCTTCGCCTTCGGGGAATAGGGAGGAGGGATGCACATTTTCTATTGATATGGGGGCGTCTCAAAAGCACGCAGATGACGCAGATGATGTGGATTTGCACAGATAAAAACGAGGCGTACAAAACGAAAGAAGTTGATTATCCATAAAATAAAAATC
>JAIRLF010000214.1 GCA_031259655.1 Prevotellaceae bacterium | reverse complement strand
AGAACGCTGCATGAGATGTGCGTTGATCCCGAAGAACGTAAACGCATAGAAAACGAGGCCGAATATATACGGACTATTGACGACACGTATGGCTCTCAAATCAGAGAACAGACAATGATTATCGAAGAAAGTAAGAAAAAGATCGAAGAAAGTAAGAAAACGATTGAAGAAAGTAAGAAAACGATCAAAGAAAGTAAGAAAAAGATCGAAGAAAAAGATAAAGCGCTCAAAGAGCAAAGGAAAACGCTCAAAGAGAAAGATAAAACGATCGAAGAGAAAGATAAAGCAATCGAAGAGAAAGATAAAGCAATCGAAGAAATCAAAAAAACGATCGAAGAGCAAGCTAAAAAAATTGCAGAAATAGAACGTCGGAATAAACAGGTTGAATAAGTTTACAGGGAATTTTGTCTTCCACCCAATCAGAGGCTACCATGACGACAGTTATATTGTCCTGACTTTGACACTTTTCCCCGGATAAAAATTTTCCATACTGATAATCAGCAACATATCGATTCTTGGACGCCCGTTTGGGTGTCCAAGCGAAAAAAAAGAGTAAATTTGCACTATGTTTATACGCAGGAAGCATAATCCGAGCGGGGTTGTCAGCGTCCAGATTATCGACAAAAGCAGTGGCAAGTACCGCGTTCTCAAAACAATCGGCAGCAGTTCCGACAGTATTGAGGTTGAAAAACTGTATCACGAAGGCAAAAAGTGGCTTGATGAACATTTTGGTAATCGCGATATGTTCCGCGAACACAATCAACAGGTCGAAGAAGAGCAAACTGTCCGTTATTTGATTTCCAATATTGAGAATATTTTATTGAACGGTACGCAAATTATCTTGAATAAAGTGTTTGAACTGACAGGATTTAACAGGATTGACGATAAAATTTTGAGAGATTTGGTTGTTGCCCGCATTTGCCAGCCGCGCAGCAAGGTTGCGACCGTAGATTATTTGAAAAGTCATTTTGACCAGGAGGTTGAATTACACAGGATATATCGTTATTTGGATAAATTGCGTGATACATAGCAGGATAAAGTGCAGAAAATCAGTGTTGAACACACGCGAATGATTTTGGGCGGCAAAATAGGAATCGTTTTTTATGATGTAACCACGCTTTATTTTGAGGCGGATTACAGCGATGAACTCCGCGAGCGCGGCTACTCCAAAGACGGCAAACACGCACAGCCACAGGTTATTTTGGGGCTTTTAGTAAGCCGAGACGGTTATCCGCTGTCGTACTCGCTTTTTAACGGTTCGCAGTACGAAGGTCGCAGGATGATACCGATTGTGGAGAATTTTGTAAAACGATTTGAACTGCAAAATTTTGTTGTTGTAGCCGATTCAGGCTTAATGAATAAAAAGAACGTAGCACTTTTAGAATCGGGCGGTTACAAATATATTACAGGTGCAAGAATCAAAAATGAAACAGAGGAAATCAAGCAGTGGATTTTATCTTTGAAAAAAGAAAACGGTGCATTTTACGAAACCGATAAAGGCGTTTGGCGGCTAATTGTTGGCTATTCAGAAAGTCGTGCCAAACAGGACAGATACAATCGTGAAAAGGGCGTAAAACGCTTGCAAACAGCGTATAGAAGCGGTAATATTACCAAAGAAAATATCAATAAACGCGGCTACAACAAGTTTCTGGAAATATCTGACAATGTGAAAGTTGAAATCAATAAAGATAAAATTATCGAAGACGAAAAATGGGATGGTTTGAAGGGTTATATAACCAACACCGACCTGTCCGCGAGTGAAGTTTATGAGCAATACAGCGGTTTATGGCAGGTAGAGCGGGCGTTCCGCATTACTAAAGGCACGCTGGAGTTGCGCCCGATGTTCCACTTCACGCCCAAACGCATTGAGGCGCACGTCTGCATTTCTTTTGTGGCATACAAAGTTTATAAGGAATTAAAGCGTATTTTGAGGCTGAAAGGCGTTAGTTTGAGTGTCGATAAGGTCTTGGACATTGCTAAAACGGTTACAACTATGAAAGTCAGGTTGCCATTATCAGAGAAAACGCTCACTCAAACGATGCTGCTCACACCAAAACACCGACAAATTGCCCCGCTCTTTACCCCTGATTTCTGGAAAATCTCGTAGGGTGTCCCAGTGTCAAAGTCAGGAGAAAATACAGCAGAAAATCGAATTTTGTAGTCAAAAACAATATTTGTAATGTATTATTTATGTGCGAGTTGCATTTTAGTTATATGAAAGGTTTTTGGGGCATCGACGCATTAAAAATACTGGGGACTTCGTCCAAATATCCCTCGTACTCACGTTTTGTTTCTTCGCTCAACCAGTCTATCCCCGATTGAAAATCTACAAGGACATTGTCCATGTCGAAATAAAGGATTTTCTTTTTTCTATTCATAAAAATTATCTGTTTTTTAAAGGTACAAAAATACAATAAAAATCAATACCATCTGATGCAACAGTTGGTCTACGCCCATGACTGTCCAGTGAATCGCTTTCGTACTGTCTTCCACCACAGGAAAGCGTCGATTAATTCGTCCTTTCAGCACATCTATCAGGGTATGAGTGAGCGTTTCGACGCTAAAGGCAATCATTGCCGTTTGCAGGTCGACAATCAACCATACCGCCATGCCGTACAGCGCTCCGTTTACAGCGCCATGTCCTGCCACCATGTACACGGGTTTGCCGTAGCGTTTGGCGACAATAAACCATCTGTTCAGCGAAGTGAAGTCGCCGAAAAAGTGGGCGAGGTTCAGAACAAGCACAAGGATGAGTATCGTATTTTCAGGCATAATTTATTTATTGTTTATGTATTTTATTAATATAACGGGCAAATGCTTCAATTTCCGTCGTAAAAGTCTCAATATCTACACGGTGCTCCATTTCGTTGTACCATTTCAGCACAAAATTTGAATTAATATTTTGCCGAATCCAGATGAAGTTTTCGACAGCAGGAACAACATTGTCTTTTCCGCCAATGACAAAAACTGTCGGATTATCGTTGCTCTTTAATTCCGGCAAACGTATATCAATGGAACGATATCCCAAGGCCGGATTGAAACATAATGCCGGAACAGATTGATGTAACGACAAATAACAGGCAAAGCAACCGCCCATACTGTTTCCGATAACTGCATTGCAGTTTTCCGAAACAAACAGTCCGCTCAACCGGTCGAACATATCCGGTGTATTCCGGTAATCAAGCTGCGGAGCAACGATTTCGAAATGCCGTTCCAATACCTCTTTCTTTTCCCGACTCAGCGAGCCGTCTAATCCGTGTAAATACAGGATTTTTTGTGTATCCGATGAATTTTTCATTTATATATATAATTGTTTTTTACTCTGTTCTATTGGTATTACTTCCATACTGCGGCGCCACTTCTGTTCGGACAAGGTTACCTCGTTTGTTTTATCCCGTGAGGTTCTTGCCTC
>JAIRLF010000191.1 GCA_031259655.1 Prevotellaceae bacterium | reverse complement strand
CAACCGACTGTAATCCATTTTTATGTTTTCATCGATGACGTCGGTTATTTCCTTCTCTTTTAATATTTGCTCAAGAATATACAGTACCATTGTCGGATTATATACGCGGTTTTCACCTTTGGGATTGAACATATAACCGTTGTAATACGCTTCTATATCAATGTTGATAAGAGTCTTATCGACGCCCGTTTCGTTCATCAGCCATTCTACCTCAGCCCGCGTAAATCCCAGCATTTCGTTATACCTGCGGTCGAGTGTAAAATTAGTAGCGATATTATATCCGCTGGTCAGGTCGTCGAGCATCATGGGCGAGATGCCGGTGATAAACGTGCGATACGCCTTAGTATCTCTTGCTGCTTTTTTAATCCGTTCATAGAAATCGCGAACAAGTCCGTTGGCTGTAACCATTATTTCGTACAGGTCTTTTCCATAAAACGATTCTTTAGCGATAAGGTCGTTTGCAAAATGGTCGTATTCGTCGATGACTACGAAGACCGGAATCTCATTGGTGGCGACGGCAAACATTTTCGATATAGCGCTGATTCCGGGTTTGTCTTCTTCAATTTGAAGAAGACACTTGTCGGCTTTTTCATAAATATGTCTGTATCTATCGAGAAAATCACAGACTGTCTCCTGCACTTCATCGGAAAATGTTTTTGTGAATCCTTCTTCGCTCTTAGTGTTCAATCCCGAAAAATCGAAATAAATCACTGCATAAGCGTTTCTTTCGGGCGTAGGATGTTTGCCGATATACAGGTTGCCGAACAGTTTATCGAAGTTTTCGGCTTCGTTGATGTCGTAATAGGACATCAGGGTAGTAAGAAAAAGGCTTTTTCCGAACTTGCGCGGACGGATGAACAACTGATTGCGGTTCACTTCTTTTTCGAGCATCTCAATATACCGCGTCTTATCCACATAAGCGTAGTTTTTGAGCATAATGTTTTTGAAATTAGAATTGCAATACGGCAATCTTTTTACATTCTTATCTTCGTTCATAATCATATTTTTTAATGTTTAACGGGCGCAAAGTTACGATTTTTTAATCACATATTCGGAAATTCTCGACAAAAGGTTAAATTTTTTTTGAGGCGCTATGAAAAATAGTTCCGGGATGTATGGAGCGAGGACTGATGGCAGTCAAATAAGTGTAAAAAAATATTTTCCGCACGTGGTATGCAAAGTTTTTGCGCATCGCTGTTCTACTTTTGCGCCGTGAAATAAAGAAATATCATGGAAGTTGAGAAAAATATTTATCTTTGCGTCTCATTAATGCAGTTAAAAATTATGGCGAAAAATTTGTTTAACAGGTATATATGGTTACTGGACGCGATTTACAAAAGCGGCGGTATTACTTTTGAAGAGATAAACCAAAAATGGCGGCGCAGTTATCTGTACGAAGGTAAAGATATTCCATTGAGGACTTTTCATCATCAACGCATCGAAATAGAAAACCTGTTCGACGTCGAAATTATCTGCAACAAAACAAACTACCGGTACAGTATCGACGACGACAGCATTGCGCACAACAGTCTGAAAACATGGATGCTGAATACGTTTTCCGCAGGCAATATCCTGAACGAAAGCGAAGGAATAAAAGACAGAATTGTTGTGGAAAACATCGCATCGGCACAACAGTATCTGATAGACTTGCTCTGCGCAATGAAAAACGGCGTGAAAGTACGGATTGACTATGCGCCGTTTTATCTCTCTCAAACCTTGGACATTATCCTGTCGCCATATTTCGTGAAGATGTACGAAGGTCGATGGTATGTATTCGGCGTCCGTGACGACGAAACGACGGTGAAAGTGTATGCTTTAGACCGTATAACGGGGCTGAAACCGACGGACAAACGCTCTTATCTGCCCGATGATTTTTCGCCGGAAGCGTATTTGTTTCACTCCGTCGGCGTCATCAGGGACGAAACCAAACCCTGCGAAATACTGCTAAAAGCGTTCCGACATCACCCGAAATACCTGCGAACTCTGCCTTTGCACCGTTCGCAGCAGGAGGTAGAAACATGCGACGATTACACTGTTTTCAGGTATTTCCTTTGTCCGACCTCCGATTTTTATCAAAAAATCCTTGCTCAGCGGGAGTATGTGCAAATCGTCGAACCGGAGCATGTCAGGCTGGAAATGAAACGAATTGTAACGAAATTAAATGATTATTATAAAAACAATTAAAAATTAGAGATTATGATTAAACAGTGTTATTTTTGTGATGTAAGCGTTGTTCCCATTCTCGCCGTGCCGAAATGGAAACTTTATCGCACCAATATACTTGGAATGGGACATGCCGATTTTGGCGAACTCCTCGTGGAGGATGAATTTGATGATGTCATAGCGTTCAATTCGTTCGATGACGTATCGTATATCGCTGTCCGCAAAGGCAACAAGTGGGGACTTATTCGACTTGTCGGCGGAGAAAATGTTCTTATCAGAGGCGAATGGAACTTCAAATGGGAATGGCTCGAAAATATGTCGTGTTCGAGTGTGGAAGAATTAATGAAAAAATATAAGTTAAATTTAAAATATTATTAAAAATGAATGTAGAAG
>JAIRLF010000321.1 GCA_031259655.1 Prevotellaceae bacterium | reverse complement strand
AAAAGGCCGAAATCGCCTTCATTACAAAGGCGAAGCCCAGAGCAATCCATTGATTTATTGATCTTTTGGATTGCGTTTCACCGTTCACAATGACAAAAACCGACTTTTGATACAGCCCCATTTCTTATTTGACAAGCAGTAATGGAAAAACCATCCTGTGGGTGCCGATCCGTAGAACGGCTAAATATCTTTCGATATCCGGGTGCAAAGGTACAAGTATTTTTCGAATTGCAAAAAAGAGAAAACTTCATATTAGAAAATTTAAAATGCAAAATTATAAATTTCGGATTTCCAAGTGCGAAAAATAAAAATCAAGACCACCGCGTTCTGAGTTCTGCACAAGGCTTCCCCATTGACGCACCTTATTTAAATTCATAAATAAATATACAAGCGCTTACCGCAACGTAAATTTCGCTTTATTATCCGTATTGGAATCACCGCCGACAAACACTAAGAACTCGCCGGGTTCGGCTATCCATTGTAAGTCGGAGTTATAGAATTTCAACAATTCGGGTGTAATAGCGAAAGTAATTTGTTTACTTTCACCGGGTTTCAATTCCACTCTTTGGAAGCCTTTCAATTCTTTCACCGGTCTTGTAATGCTGCCAACCAAGTCGCGGACATATAGTTGCACAATTTCTTCGCCAGCACGGTTGCCGCTATTCGTCAGTGTGACGGATGCCGTGATACTGCCGTTTGCCGTGAGCGTCGAATCGGATAATTGCACGCCGGAGTAAGTAAATTGCGTATAACTCAATCCATAGCCGAACGGATAAAGCGGAGTATTTTCCATGTCGATATATTTAGTAGTAAACTTGCTATCGTTGCTGAATGGACGTCCTGTGCTTTTGTGGTTGTAATAAATTGGAATTTGCCCGACATTGCGAGGAAAAGTCATCGTGATTTTGCCGGAAGGGTTAGCGTCGCCGAACAAAATATCGACGATAGCTTCGCCGCCGCGCATACCGGGAAGCCAGGTTTCGAGTATGGCGTCGATATTGTCGTGTTCCCATTGCAGGGTCAGCGGACGCCCGTTAATCAGCACAAGCGCTATCGGTTTTCCTGTTTTCTTCAACGCTTTGAGCAAGTTCTTCTGATTGTCGAGCAAGTTGATATTACTGCGGCTGGCAGCCTCGCCGCTCATGTCGTAGGCTTCGCCCAAGACGGCGACAACCATATCGGCTTGTCCGGCGGTTCGAACGGCTTCGTCAATAAGTTGTTGAGCGGGACGGTCGTCGATGACGTTACCGTTTTGCTGGTCGGTCATCCGGCGTATATATTTGTCTTCAACCAAATGACAGCCTTGTGCGTACAGGAATTTAGCTCCGGCATATTTGTTTTCCAATGCGTCCCAGAGCGTCATGATTTGTTTCCAGTCGCCGGCGGCAGCCCAGTTTCCGAGCAGGGTACGCTGATTTTTCACTAAAGGACCGATGAATGCGATTTTTTTCGAAGCGTCGAGCGGCAGGGTTTGTCCCTCGTTTTTGAGCAGCACAATGCTTTTTAGAGCGGCTTCCTTGCTCAGTGCAAGTTTTTCGGGGCTCTTAATTTGCGTTTTGGCGCGTTCTTCGCTGATTCCGCGATAGGGGTCTGCGAACAGTCCCAACCTGTATTTTGCTTCGAGAATACGGCGGCATGCGGCGTCGACCGTCGCTTCCTTCACTCTGCCGGCTTTTACTAAGGCAGGTAATTCTTCAATCATATATTCGCTAACCATATCCATATCCACTCCGGCGTTGATAGACAGCTCGGTAACTTTCGCTTTGTCGCCAACGCCATGGTCTTCCATTTCGTAAATCGCCGTCCAGTCGGTTACGACAAAACCTCCAAAACCCCATTGCCGGCGCAGCAAATCGGTGAGAAGCCATTGATTTCCGGTTGCAGGCAGGCCGTCGATTTCGTTGAACGAGGTCATCACCGACGAGGCTCCGGCTTTCACAGCGGCTTCGTAGGGCGGAAGATATTCGTTATACATACGCAACCGGCTCATGTCGATAGTATTGTAATCGCGTCCGCCTTCGGCGGCTCCATAGAGAGCAAAATGTTTGACGCACGACATGATGGTATTTTGTTTCGACAGGTCGCCCTGTTCGTAGCCGCGCACCATCGCTTTTGCGATTTCGGCGCCAAGATAAGGGTCTTCGCCTGCGCCTTCGCTCACTCGTCCCCAGCGCGGGTCGCGGGCAAGGTCAACCATGGGCGAAAAAGTCCAGTGCAAACCGTCGGCGCTGGCTTCGTCGGCAACAGCGGAAGCGATGCGCTCTATCATTTCGGTATCCCAGGTGGACGCCAGTCCAAGTGGAATCGGGTAGATGGTTCGATGCCCGTGAATAACGTCGTATCCAACGAGAAGCGGGATTTTCAGACGGGTTTGCGTAAGTATCATGTCTTGCAATTTCCTGACGGCATTTGGCGTCCAGAAATTGAATACTCCTCCCACAAGTCCGTCTTTGACTTTTTGTTCTACATCTTTACTCATACGAGGACCGGTAACGTCGAACCACATCGAAAGCAAGTTCAACTGCCCGATTTTTTCTTCCAGCGTCATTTGGCTCATCAGATTGTCCACAAATTTATTCATCTCCGTTTCGTGCGACGGCTTATCAGCGCATGCAGCTATGCAAATTATCGCGCTTAATATCAGTAATGTTTTTTTCATTAAAATAATTTTTATAGAGTTTTTTTAACAGGGATAATACATTTTATACATTATTTAAAAGCAGGCAACCGCGCGCTACTGTTCCGGCGACAACGGATTGGCGTAAGTTTGAATGCCTTGCACTTCGATAGTTTTGTCGCACAGGATTATTAGCCGTTCTATCACATTGCGAAATTCCCGGATATTTCCCGTCCAGTTAAGTTTTTGGAGTTCGGCGATAGCGTCTTCGGTAATTTCTTTTTTGGGGATACTGTATTCTTCGCAAATTTCGGTGATAAAATGTTCCGTAAGCAGCGGGATGTCTTCTTTCCGTTCGTTTAAGGTGGGTACATGGATAACAATCACGCCGATACGGTGGTAGAGGTCTTCGCGGAAATTACCCTTTTCGATTTCTTCGCGGAGATTTTTGTTTGTGGCGGCAATAACCCTCACATTTACCGTAATATCTTTGTCGCTACCCACTCTCAAGACTTTGTTTTCCTGCAAAGTTCTAAGAACTTTCGCTTGAGCCGCAAGACTCATGTCGCCGATTTCGTCGAGGAAAAGAGTACCGCCGTTAGCCTGCTCAAATTTGCCTTTGTGCTGTTTGATAGCCGAAGTAAACGAGCCCTTTTCGTGACCGAAGAGTTCGCTTTCAATCAGTTCCGAAGGAATAGCGGCGCAGTTTACTTCGACAAAAACGCCGTCCGCGCGATTACTTTTTTCGTGTAACCAGCGGGCGACGAGTTCCTTTCCCGTTCCGTTAGAGCCGGTTATCAGGACGCGGGCTTCGGTCGGAGCCACGCGGTCGATGATATCCTTCACTTTCCGGATGCTCTCCGAATCGCCGACAATGTCGTGAGTTTTCGAGACCTTACGCTGAAGTTTCTTTGTTTCCTTAACCAGAGCAGTCTTGTCGCCGGCATTTCGCAGAGTTATCAGTATTCTGTTGAGGTCGAGAGGTTTTTCGATAAAATCGTACGCTCCTTTTTTGATACATTCCACTGCAGTATCAATATTTCCATGTCCGGAAATCATCACCACCGGAATATCCGCGTTCAGTTCCTGCAATTTTTCGAGCGTTTCGATACCGTCCATAACCGGCATTTTGATATCGCAAAACACTAAATCGAAAGTGTTTTTGCGGAAAAACTCTATTGCCGAACTGCCGTTTTCAGCCAAAACCACTTCGACATTCTCGTATTCCAAGATATCCTTCAACGAATTACGGATACTCCGTTCATCATCGACAACAAGTACTTTCACGAATCCTTATTCTTCGAGTTTGCGTCTGTTATCTTCTTCGAGCGAAGTATTGATGTCATCTTCAATACCTTTCACCCCGTCTTTGAAACTTTTTACGCCTTTTCCTATTCCTCTCATCAGTTCGGGGATTTTCTTTCCGCCGAATAACAGCAGGACTACCAAAGCAATAACTATAATTTCAGGGGCGCCTAAACCGCCCAAAAACAAAAATGTGTTCATAACAATTTAACTATTTTATATATTAATATTACATATCTAAAAGCCAAGCAAATATTAACGGGGCGACAATTGTTGCGTCCGATTCGATAATGAATTTCGGAGTGTCGACATCCAATTTTCCCCAGGTTATTTTTTCGTTAGGTACGGCTCCCGAATACGAACCGTAACTTGTTGTAGAATCGGATATTTGACAGAAGTAACTCCAAAACGGGGTCGATTCTAATCCCAAATCCTGATACAACATGGGCACAACGCATATCGGGAAATCGCCCGAAATTCCTCCTCCGATTTGGAAAAACCCGATTCCGGAGCCGGAATTTTTTGTATACCAATCGGCAAGGAAGGTCATGTATTCTATACCCGATTTCGTTGTCGAAGGTTTCAAATCTCCTTTGATACAGTAAGAAGCAAAGATATTTCCCATAGTCGAATCTTCCCATCCGGGAACGATTATCGGCAGATTTTTTTCCGCAGCCGCAAGCATCCAGCTGTCGGCGGGGTCGATTTCGTAATATTGTTTCAAATCGCCCGATAACAGCATTTTGTACATGTATTCGTGGGGGAAATATCGTTCGCCGGCGTTTTCGGCGGCTTTCCACTGCGCATAAATGTGCTCTTGCAATCGCCGGAAGGCTTTTTCTTCGGGAATACAAGTGTCTGTCACACGGTTAAGCCCCTGTTCCAGCAAGTTCCATTCGTCCTGCGGGGTCAAATCCCTGTAGTTCGGCACTCTTTTATAACTGTTGTGCGCGACAAGATTCATGATATCTTCCTCGAGATTAGCTCCCGTACAGGTGATAATCTGAACTTTATCCTGCCATATCATTTCGGCTAACAGTTTTCCCAATTCGGCGGTACTCATTGCTCCGCCAAGAGTTATCATCATTTTTTGCCCCGAATCTAAAGCTTTTTCGTAAGCTTTTGCCGCATCGACCAATGTAGCGGCATTGAAATGGAGAAAGTATTTCTCTATAAAAGAAGCTATTGCCTTGCGTTTACTGTTCATTTTGTTCCTGTTTTTAATGTCAATAATCACTA
>JAIRLF010000320.1 GCA_031259655.1 Prevotellaceae bacterium | reverse complement strand
TATTTTACATGCGCGGCTTTGAGCCATTCGCCGATTTCGCGCCACACGTATTCTTCCTGCAAATATCCCGAAACAATTTCGTAGCGAATACCCGCGCGGTTGAATACCGATGCAAATTCCGGTAACGAACATGCCTGACAATGCGCAAGCCATTCGCCGGTCATTGCGCCGCGGTCTTTCAGCGCGTTCAGTGCGCGATAGTCAATTGCCGCCGTCGGCTGTACATTTAAGATGACGAGCGGCGCTCCAACCTCGCGCGCTATCGGTAATACGGTAGACGATAGCGCATACGTGGAGATATACAGAAATACAATTTCCACTTTGTCGCGTTTCAACAAAGCAGCAGCCTCGAATGCTTTTTCGGGAGTATCTACCATTCCCGCATCCGTCACTTCGACGCCGAAAGCGCTCATTCGCTTTACTATTTCCTGTCTGTATCCGTTCAAACGCTCAAGCAGACCCGGAAACTGTTCCCAGTAAGTGTCTAATCCTACTCCAAAAATTCCTGTTCTCATATTCAATCAAAAATTATCTGTTTTTAATACATTAAATTCACACAGAGATAAAACAAAAACCGCACAACGACATCAGCCAAACTCTTAACTCTTAACTCTTAGTTCTTAACTCTTTGTATGCGATTTATCATCTTGAACATCTCTATATTCAAGACCTTCGTTATAGATTTTCATTGCACGGAAACTCATACCCATACTTGAATATCCGCCGTCGTGATAGAGATTTTGCATTGTAACTTTACGCGTCAGGTCCGAAAAAAGAGTAATCACATAGTTTGCGCATTCTTCGGCGGTTGCGTTTCCTAAGGGAGACATACGGTCGGCAAAATCCATCAGATTCTCGAACCCCATAATTCCACCACCGGCGGTAGTCATAGTCGGCGATTGCGATACGGTATTGATTCTGATGTTTTTTTCGCGTCCGTAAATATATCCGAAACTTCGGGCGATTGATTCAAGCAGCGCTTTTGCGTCCGCCATATCGTTGTAACCGTACAATGTACGTTGAGCAGCCACATAAGTCAGCGCCACAACCGACCCCCATTCGTTGATAGCATCGCGTTTGCGGCATATCTGCAAGACCTTGTGAAATGAAATAGCCGAAATATCAAGCGTCTGCGACAGGAGATTATAATCTAAATCGTCATAAGTGCGTCCTTTTCTGACATTTGGCGACATACCGATAGAGTGCAGGACGAAATCGAAATTTCCGCCCAAATGCGCCGTCGATTTCTCTATCAGGTTATCCAAATCGTTCATTTTCGTAGCGTCGGCGGGGATAACTATTGTGTTGCATTTTTCCGCAAGTTTGTCAATTGTCCCCATTCTCATTGATACAGGGGTGTTAGTCAGTACAAATGAAGCGCCTTCTTCATAAGCCTTTTCGGCGATTTTCCAACCGATAGATTTTTCGTTCAGCGCACCGAAAATAAGGCCTCGTTTGCCTTTTAATAAATTGTAACTCATACTTTTTATCATTTAAAATCAAAATGCAAATATAAAATGAATTTTATTAACGTAAATAATTTTCCGAAACAACACCGTTTATTTCTATTTTATATCGAAATCCAACATCTGTTTATCGTCTATATAACCTTTTAGATTACACCCTGTTTCGACACATCCTGTTCTATCCGGAGCGCCGGTGAAAATCAAATCGCCGATTTTCAGAGTAATAAATTGAGAGACGTAAGCTATAATCCTGTTAAAGGAGAAAATCAAATTGGCGGAGTTGCCGTTTTGTACGCTCTTACCGTCTAATTCCAAACGGAAATTGATGTTATTGACGTTCTTAAACTCCCCGACCGGAATAAAATACGGACTGATTGGCGCCGAATAGTCGAACCCTTTGGCAATTTCCCAAGGTAAACCTTTTTTCTTGCACTCCTCCTGTATATCCCTCGCGGTGAAGTCAATTCCCAATCCTATTTCGGAAATATAACGCGAAGCAAACCGTTCCGGAATGCTTCGCCCTACCCGACATATCCGCAAAACCAATTCAACTTCGCCGTGCAGGTTTTTTGTGAAATCGGGATAAAAAAACGGTTGATTATTACGAAGTAATGCCGTTTCGGGTTTCAGAAAGAACACCGGATTCGGAGGAATCTCACCCGCAAATTCTTCTATATGTTTGACATAATTCATGCCGATACAAATAATTTTCATACTTCTACAATTTTAGCCTGCAAATGTATTAAGTTTGAACATAAATCCGTTAAATTTGTTCTATTTGCATAAAAATTCGATAGTTATGGAAGAGATTGTCGATTATTCATTCAGGCGTGTTTTGAAACAGGCTTTGATTTACGGTCTGATTTTAGGCGTTTTTCTCAAGACAATAAATATTCTTGATTACACAATTGGTTTTCATGAGCAATCACAGGTGATTAACAACCTCAAATATCTGTTTCGTATTTTGGGGCTTTTGACCTGTGTCGTTATTTTTCGTAAAAAAAGCGGAGGAGATGTTTCTTTTGAGACGACGTTCGTATTCAGTCTGTTTACTTTCGTAATCGCTATGTTCATGTATGACACAATGGTTTGCATCACATTCAATCTTTATCCCGAACTTTTACTCAATAAGATAGAAATGATGAAAGAAACTTTACAAAATGCAGGCGTTTCCGGTCGCTTGGTCGAACTCTGCGCCAATTACGCTTTATGGGAGAAAAATCCTTATTATGTGATGTTTTCGTTTGTCGTATGGGTTTTGTTTGTCGGACCGGCGCTCTCGTTTATCTTTGCTTTGATGTCA
>JAIRLF010000024.1 GCA_031259655.1 Prevotellaceae bacterium | reverse complement strand
GGGTGTCGTTGCCGGCGTTGCCCTGTGCTAATTGATTTAGGGCTTTGACTACGTCGATTTAAAAATTCAGCCCTTTTTGTTGCGCACAAAATTACGTCGCGCTAAGTACTTAATGACCCTTGTTTATATCTGTATGTCAATATGATACAATTAGTTACATAGGAGAACTAAGAACTAAGAGTGGCTGGTCGTCGATGATGTCGATTTGTAGAGACGCAATATATTGCGTCTCCCACGCGTCTCTACGCGTCCCCCACATAGATTATGGCGTTGTCGAAAATTAACCGCAAAGAACGCAACGACATACGCAGAGAACGCAAGGTCGATCCCCCCTTCGCGCGTCAGCCACTCTTAGTTATTAGTTTTTAGTTTTTAACTTATTGTGTTATCTTTGCGGGAAAAATAAATGCTATGAATTGTTCAAAAAACATTAAGAAAAAGACAGTTATGATGTATCAAAAATTTAATTTATCACCGAAAACACTGCAATTTATATTGCCTGTATTTATTATATTGGCATTGCAGGCGTGCAATAACAATGATTTTATTTACAAAGATTCCTCGAAACCGGTAGCGCAACGCGTCGAAAACCTGTTGAAACACATGACGCTCGAAGAAAAGGTCGCTCAACTCGACATGCTCGACGCCTCTTCTATCCTCGAATCTTCGTCTGCAGTATCTCCGGAAAAGATGGACAAGATGTTGAAAAATAATACGTTCGGTTCTATTCACGATATATATCCCGTTTCGGCGACATTAAGTAATGATATTCAGAAATATGTGCGGGAACAGTCGCGGCTCGGTATTCCTCCAATATTCATAGAAGAGGCTTTACACGGCTATCAGGGCGCAGGAAGCACGACTTTTCCTATTCCGCTTGCCAACGCTTCCGCATGGGATACGGCTTTGATGTACAATATCGGGCGCGTAATCGGCGTTGAGGCGCGCGCTCATGGCGTTCACCTTGTACTATCGCCCAATCTCGACCTTGCCCGTGAACCGCGGTGGGGCAGAGTAGAAGAAACTTTTGGCGAAGACGTTTACCTTTCGTCGCGGATGGCTGTGAATATCATCAAAGGGATGCAGGGTAACTCGCTTAAAGACAGCGACGCCGTTATTGCCGAGCCTAAACATTTCGGCATACACGGAATACCCGAAAACGGCAGTAATCTCAGTCCCGTATATATCGGCGAACGCGACGCCCGTTCTACTCATCTGTATATCTTCGAAAAAGCAGTGAAAGAAGCCAATGCGCATGGAATTATGGCTGCATATCACGAAATCGACGGCGTACCTGTTGCAGGGAACAAATGGCTGTTAACCGATGTGTTGCGTAACGAATGGGGTTTTGACGGTTTTGTAATCTCCGATTTGGGAGCTATCGCCTTGCAATACAATAAACACTCTACGGCGGCGACCGAAACTGACGCAATCATTTCGTCGATAAACGCCGGTCTCAATATGCAATTCTACGATTTCACCCACGAAAAGTTTGCCGAAGGAGTGATTTCCGGCATTCGGAGCGGGAAAATCTCGCAGGCGACGCTCGATAAGGCTGTCGGCGAAATCCTGAAAATGAAGTTCGACCTCGGTTTGTTCGACAATCCTTATACCGACACTGCGCTTGTCGCGAAAGTTCATCATTCCCATAGACACAGACAGTTAGCCTACGATGCCGCCCGTTCGTCCATCGTTCTGCTAAAAAACGACAACAATACTCTTCCTGCGCGGAAAGACGTCGGGAAAATAGCCGTTATCGGTCGTTTGGCGAATGTTTCG
Organism: Prevotellaceae bacterium; assembly: GCA_031259655.1. Classification (GTDB taxonomy): domain Bacteria; phylum Bacteroidota; class Bacteroidia; order Bacteroidales; family UBA932; genus JAIRLF01. The sequence continues at coordinate 1,202 of JAIRLF010000024.1, read as the reverse complement.
TCGCTTGGTGGTTACTCCCCACGAGGAGCGCACGGTACGACAATCATCGAAGCGCTGAAAAAACGTTTCGGCGATGCTGTGGAAATCGATTGGCTTAACGGCGATATCTCTCCCAATTTCACCGATATACCGACCGCCGCGTTCACCCGTGTAAATGGCGAAGGCGAAGGTTTGGATGTGGAATATTTCAATAATCTGGATTTTTCGGGTAAACCCTCATACACAACCGTCGAACCGGGGTTGTCGCATTATTGGCATAATCTCAGTCCGGCTCCGGGAATCAATCTCGAACCTTTTGCAGCTCGATTCAGCGGCTATATTCAAGTGAAAACAAGCGGAGTGTACGAATTTAGCCTGATTGCCGACAATTACGGACGCCTCTATCTCGACGGTAAATTGCTGCTTGACAATTGGAGCGACAAGTTTACCGAAATCACGACCACCGCTCAGGTCTTTCTCGAAAAAGGGCGCAAAATACCAATAGTATCCGAGTATGGGAAGGTGAATAATTTTGCGGGTCAACGTATTAAATGGAAATATATAGGCGGAGCTTCTCTCGACGAAATCAATCGCCGGACATCTCAAATCGCCTCAAAAGCCGACCTTGTGCTTGTTGTTGTCGGCGAAAGCGCCGACGAGGTCGGCGAAAGCAAAGACAAACAGGATTTGCATCTCAACCGGATAGATGTCGACATGGTCAAAGCAGCAGCCGCGTCGGGAAAACCCGTTACGACAATTCTTCTCAACGGTCGTCCGTTGATACTCAACGAAATCAATGACATCTCGCAGGCAATAGTCGAGGCATGGTTCCCGGGCGAAGCGGGCGGTGACGCTATTCTCGATGTCGTCTTCGGCGATTACAATCCATCGGGTAAACTGCCTATAAGTTTCCCGAAATCAATGGGACAGCTTCCGATATATTATTCCCGCAAACCCTCGGCTTCGCGTACTTCTATCGACGGTTCCACCGACCCGCTGTATGCTTTCGGTCACGGGCTAAGTTATTCGACTTTCGAGTATTCCAATCTTTCGGTTACGCCGGCTCATCCTGCGATAAACAATAATATCGCTGTCTCGCTCGACGTGCGGAATATCAGTAAAACAGACGGTACGGAAGTCGTTCAACTGTATGTTCGCGACCTTGTTAGCAGTGTGACAACTCCGGTAATGGCTCTGAAAGGTTTTTCGCGCATACATCTTGC
>JAIRLF010000391.1 GCA_031259655.1 Prevotellaceae bacterium | reverse complement strand
TCTCATAATTCAAGGTTATCTACGGCATTATTTTGCGTTGATATATTCCGGATTTTCAGCTCTTTGTTCTAAACTTCGTCTTTTTTTTCAAAAAAAATTTTGCTGTTCGGATTATTTATTGTTCCTTTGCGCCGTAATAACATAGTGTACTATTATACTAAAACAGTATGACAATGATTGTATCTAAAAGTATTTCATTTAATTACAAGCGCAAGAAGAGCTTGTTTACCGAACTTTCCATCAGCGTAAACAGTGGAATAGTCGGGTTGTTGGGCAAAAATGGAGCGGGGAAATCAACCTTGCTGAAAATTTTTGCCGGATTGTTAAAGCCGAAAAATGGGGAACTGACGATTAACGGTTACATTCCATTCGAAAGAGACCCGAATTATCTGGCAGATGTTTACATGGTTCCGGAAGAATTTGTTCTTCCGTCTGTTACAATAAGCTATTATGTAAAAGCGTACAAACTTTTTTATCCTCGTTTTGACGAAGAGAAGCTGAACCGGATTTTCGATGAATTTGAGTTGCAAAAGAGCGAATATCTGCACAAATTGTCGCATGGGCAGCGTAAAAAGTTTCTTATCGCTTTTGCTTTGGCGAGTAACTGTAAAATACTGATGTTGGACGAACCTACTAACGGTTTGGACATTCCGTCGAAAAGCCTGTTCAGGAAAATCCTTGTCGGTTCGGTGAGCGAAGGTCAGTTAATTCTGATTTCTACTCATCAAGTGAAGGATGTGGATACCATTTTGGACGAAATAGTGGTCATCGAACAGGGAAGCATCGCCTTTCAAAAACGGATGGAAGAAGTTGGTCAACAGTACAGTTTCCAGACCGTCCCGAGCCTTAACGCGCTCGAAAACGTTCAGTATCACGAGAAAAGTCCTATGGGATATCGTGTAATTGTTCCGGCAATCGACAGCGAATCGGCAATCGATTTGGAACTGTTATTTAATGCAATTATAAACAAATCTTTAAATATCAATTAAAATGGCAAAAAATAAAATATTCAGTCCGAAAAGGTTTTGTCACCTTGTTTACAACGATTTATTAGTCTATGGCAAGGCTTATGCCCTGTATACAATAAGTATCGCTGTGTTTCTGTATCTAATATTGTGGTTCGCAATTTGCAATTCTTATTCCTTTAAGATAGCTAATTATGTGGAATTTATGCTACTGTCGGGTATTGTTTTAGGTATAATAATCGGAAATGCTTTTCCTGCTTTCAACAACAATATAAAAGCAGCGAACTACCTGCTTTTACCTGCATCTGCATTAGAAAAATTTCTGTCGCAATTCTTAATCAGAATCGTGTTAGCCACAACTTTATTTCTTGCAATATTTCGGCTTGACGTCTATTTGGCAATAAACTCATTTCCTTTGCCTGATAGGGTAATACAGGGAAAACAGGTGATTGAAGCGTTTAGTTACAGTGAACTGTTTAGTCGAATCAATAGAACACAGGACAAGATAGCTTTATGTTTATCATTATTTTCGTTAATGTCTTTTCTGTTTTCGATGCGACTGTTTTTCAAAAAATATGCAGTCATTAAAACTCTTTTTGCCGGAATATTGTTGATAGCCGGATTTATACTTGTCTTCTTATTGTGTTCCTTCATCTTTTATAAGTTTTCTCCGGAAAAAATATCATGGTCGGAGACATTAGAATTAAAAGGGTATACGATTTATAAAGATTTATATAATATTGTATTGTATTTTTATTGCACAGCATATATTTCGTGGATATTTTTTCTGATAACAGGATATTACAAGTTTAAGGAAAAACAAATATGAGCGCTGATTTCAAGATAAGTAAAAGCATATTTATGCAAATAGCCGACAATATATGCAGTCAAATTCTCGAAGGAACATTGAAACCGGAAGAAAGAGTGCCTTCGATAAGAGATTTGGCGTCGGATTTTGAAGTAAACAGCAATACGGTTTTGCGTTCCTACACTATCCTGAGCGACGCCGGAGTGATTGAAAACAAAAGAGGAATAGGCTTTTTTGTTACCGGAGACGCCGAACAGAAAATCAGAGAACGAAAAAGGACGGAATTTTTCAAAACCGATTTGCCGGAATTTATCAGTAAAGTACAGTTACTGAAACTTAATAAAAATGATTTAAACGATTTATTTAATGTAATAGAATTTCAAACTAATAAAAAATAAGCACATGAAAACAAGTAATATTTTAGTTATCACATATCTATCGCTGATATTCGGGGGTTTGGCAGTCCTTTATTTTGATGATATGCGACATTTTTTAAAATACGGACGGGAAACGCGAACGAATGTGGTCAAATTGCATGAATCAAAAGTAGATTTACCGCAATTTACGGTCATTGTCGATACAACAGGCTATTCTTTTTCAGTAACTTCAGGCGAGAATAATCATTTCTCCATCGTCAAAGAAAGTACGGCGGAAATATCGCCCGAAATATGTAACGTGCGGAATGACACATTATTCATTAACCGTATTCCTAAAAACAGCTCTGTAAAGATTGTTTGTAAAGATATTAAAGCAATAGTCGCAAAAAACAGTGAGATGCTATCTATAAAAGATTTGACGTCCGACATGCTTTATCTGAAACTCGAAAAAGCCCGTTCGTCTATAAAGAACGTCAAAATCGGCGCATTTAGCTTTGATTTAAGTAACGAAACTCATTTTGATGCATCTAATATCACGGTTGAGGTTCTGAACGGGAAATTGTTCAATTCATATTTGAATATCTATTCGTCGAAAATTCGCCGCTCCAGTATAGAGCAACTCGATGAAAAAAAACATAATATGTTTATGCATTAATTTTTGATTTTAGATTTACGATTTTAGATTTAGCTGACGCAAGCCAAATTACGATTTTAGATTT
>JAIRLF010000378.1 GCA_031259655.1 Prevotellaceae bacterium | reverse complement strand
GACCTCGCAATGAATCAACCTCAAGCATTTGAGGCTATTGTGAAATCGTTAAAGTAAAATAATCTCATCCTGATATTTATTAAAAACCGCCCCAAAAGGCGGTTTTTTTTATTAAATATTTTCCTGCGTAAACAAAGTAGGAAATATCTCTTGATTTTTATGCTTTTCTACTATGCTTTGTATTCGATATTCATCTTTGATATAACCGTTTGTATTATTCAGTCTGTCTAATATCATCCGGTAATATTCGGAATGCAATTCACAACTGATATAATTACGTTTCATCAATTACGCGGCAGCAATCCAAAATATCGTAAGTCTAAAATCGTAAATAGCTTGGGTTGGCGCAGCCAAATCTAAAATCGTAAATCACAAATCGTAAATTAGTGAATTAATTTCCTCAATAGCACAATATTATCGGGAACATTCGATTCACTTACAAACCTGTCTAAACAATCGATATCGTACCGATGATTTACCAATCTGTTTTTGACACAATTAACTGCATCAATGATTTTATTTGCCATTGCTATTTTTTCCGACGAAATGATATTGTTTACATAATTTACCTGTTTCACAATGTTTTTTCGTTCGCCGTTTTCCGTAAAATTCAGATTAACGGTTAAGATATCTTTCCTGTTATGTCTTTTTTTCGACTGGTATTTGACTAAAATGAATTGATTTTTCTGCGACAGATTTGAACACTGGATAACGAGTTTGTCTCTGGTCACAAGGACTTTTGATGCGCCGTACACATCAGCGATTTTGAAATACTTAGGGTTGGAGATTTCAATCTGAATGTTTTCCATATTGGTGTTCATATTGTTAAATTCCTCTTTCAGCACATAGTCAATGTCAATATATGCGCTGTCGCAATCGCCTACAAAATAGCTTTTCCCCCTGCCTTCTACCGAAATATCATGTAAAAGGTTGAAATTAATGTTGTTTCCTATGCCGATAGTCGATGTTTCTATACCTTCGCTATAATAGGCGATAGTGTGTTTCAGGATTTTCTCCGGGTCTTTTTCGCCGGTAGTCGACACTCCGTCCGACATTAGAATCAGACGATTGCAGTAAAATCTGTTTTTATTTTTATTGATTTCGTGATATCCCCTCAACATACCGGCAAGCATGTTTGTGCCGCCTCCGATGGTTATTTGGTCGATTGTCGCTTTGAAAACACTGTCGCTTTTTTCGTTATATTGCCGCGAAGGCAGAAGAACCTGAGCAACGTCGTCGTAGGTCACAATAGACAGATAATCGCCGGGAACAAGATACGAAAGTATCTCTTTCATTGCATCTTTCAATTTTTCCATCCGGTTATTTTCTTCCATCGACGCGCTACGGTCGAGAGCAAAACACAAATTCAGCGGTTTTCGCTCCGAAGGTTCGTCCGAAGAAAAAACGTCGATAAGAAGTTCGACATTTAGTTCTTTTTTGTCGATATTTTTATGCGAATTGACAATGTCGATATTCATATTCGCAAATTCGTGATAATCATAAGAATAAATCTTCATATAATCTTCCATATCAACCTGATGAGGCGAAAATAAACCGCAGTTAGAAGGTATTATGACCTCCTGACAATGTACTGTATATGTGTATAATATGCATAAACAGAAAAACGATAAATATTTTGTAGCCATAATGCTATTTTTTAATAAAAGAATATGCAAAGGTAAGTATAACATTATTAGGACGATTACTAAATTATGTTAATTTATGTTGTATTTTCTAAAAAGTGCTCCCAAAGCTGATTATGCCGAATGTTTCTTCTTGTCTATCAGGGGAAAAACTAAGAAGGCCGATGCCAACTGTTCTTTAGGACGTGACATCGGGTGCATTTGACTGCGTCGATTTATTCGTTTTCCATAATTTTATATTACTTTTGTGCAATAAAAAAATTGTAGATATGAAAAGAATAGTTTGTTTATTATCAGTATTTTTATTTGGCGCCGGACTGTGTAAAGCATTGGCGTCGAATGTAGTTGACAGTTTAAAAACATGTAGTAAGGAGGAACAATCCATGCGAGAAGTGTATGATTTTTTGAAAAAGTGCGGGCACTATTTCATTGCCACAGTAGATGGCGACCAACCCCGAGTTCGACCTTTCGGGACTGCGGTCATTTTTGAGAACAAGCTTTACATCCAGACAGGAAAGAAAAAAAACGTGTCCAAACAGATGAAAGCTAATCCGAAAATCGAAATTTGCGCTTTGGATATGACGGAAGGCAAATGGCTTCGTATCGCGGCGACTGTCGTGACAGACGACAGGCGGGAAGCGAAACAGTATGTGCTTGACCAATATCCGAGTTTAAAGTCGATGTATTCGGCTGATGATGACAATACTCATGTATTGTATCTCAAAAATGTTACAGCCACATTTTCGTCGTTCGGCGGAGAACCGAAAGAAACAACTTTTTAAGTTAAAAACTAAAAGTGGGGCGATGCCGGATGGGAGTTAAAAACTAAGAGTTAAGAACTAAAAGTGGCGGCGCCGAATGGGAGTTAAAAACTAAAAGTTAAGAACTAATGGCATTACAATAAATAAAAATATGAAAAATTATACAAGAGCAGAAGTTGCGGCTACTATCGACCATGCGGTATTGAAACCCGAGATGACGGTAGCCGATATTGAAAAAAATGCAGCGATGTGTATTCGCGAAAAAGTAGCGAGTATGTGTGTGCGTCCCTGCGACGTGAAGTTGGCGGCTCGTCTGTTGAACGGCTCGGGCGTGAAAGTATCCTGCGTATTGAGTTTTCCGCATGGCGCCGATGCTACTCCGGTGAAAGCTTTTCAGGCGAAACAGGCGATTCTCGACGGCGTGGACGAGATAGATATGGTGATGAACATAGGCAGATTTCTATCCGGCGACTACGGGTATGTGTCGAACGACATACGCGCGGTGGTCGAAACGGCTCATGCCTCGAACGTATTGGTGAAAGTGATACAGGAAAGCGGGTTTCTTACGCTCGAACAGGTTGCCAAAGCCTGTGAACTGTCGTATGATGCGGGAGCCGATTTTGTAAAGACATCTACAGGCTTCGGACCCGGAAGCGCTACGCCGGAAATCATTGATGTGATGCTCCGTACGGTAGGCGACAGGATGAAAGTGAAGCCTTCGGGAGGTATCCGCAACTGGGATACCGCTGTGGGATATTTGCAACAGGGCGTACACCGTCTGGGCGTGGGTTCGACGGAAGCCGTACTTAATGGAGAACCTGCCGGAGAAGGATATTGAAAAATGAAAGCTGTAGTGTTTTATGCTCCCGGAGACATCCGGGTCGAAGAAGTAGAGCGTCCGGTTTGTCGAGCCGGCGAAGCGCTGGTGAAGGTGGACGCTTGCGCTGTGTGCGGTTCGGATATGAAAGCGGCGAGAACGGGAAATGTACGTATCAAGCCGCCGCGTATTATGGGACACGAATTTACGGGTCTGATAGTCCAAAAGGGCGACCGTGTGGACGATATTGCGCCCGAAAACTATGCTGTCGGCGACCGCATTGTGATGGCTACGAGCGTCAGTTGCGGCGAATGTCTTTATTGCCGGCGCGGACAACGTAATCTTTGCGTAAATCTTGCCCCGATGGGATACAGTTTCGACGGCGGAATGGCAGAGTATGTGGCGATTCCCGAACAGGCTATCTTGAACGGGCATTTGCTCAAAACTCCGAACTCATTGCCCGCCGAAACGGCGGCTTTAGCCGAACCGGTCAGTTGCGCCATCAACTCTATAGAGCAATGCAATGTGAAGCAGGGCGATACAGTTGTGATTATCGGAGCGGGACCAATGGGAATATTGAACGCCTGCATCGCACGAGCGTATGGCGCTTCGAAAATCATCTTTGCCGAACTGAATCCGCAACGATTGAAACAATGCGAACAGTTCCGTTTCGACCGTTTGATAAATCCGTCGGAAGAAGACCTGAAACAGGTGATTATGGACGAAACGGATGGATATGGCGCGGATACGGTTATCGTTGCAGCTCCGGCGGCGGCTCCTCAGGAGCAGGCGCTCGAACTTGTCCGCAAACAGGGAAACGTAATGTTGTTTGCCTCCTTGCCCGCAGGGAAAAGCATGCTGAACATCGACAGCCGTTTGATTCATTACAAGGAGTTGCGAGTGCTTGGCAGCAGCGATTCTACGCCCGAACATGTACGAAAAGCGGTGGAAATCCTTTCGTCGAAAAGTTTTCCCGCCGAGGCAATCGTAACGCATCGCTTACCGTTAGACGGTATCGAACAAGCTTTCGAATTGATGAGAAGCGGCGAATCACTACGCGTGACGCTTATTCCGGGAAAGGCTAAATTGGGGTAATTCTCATAAATCGGAATCTTATTTACAGAGTTGCGCCGCCTGTGGGTTGGGAGACTCCCGTACTAAAACATTGATTTATCATTTTTTTCATAAAAGTTCCGTAATTTAAAGTAATTTTGTCGCATTAATAATGAT
>JAIRLF010000337.1 GCA_031259655.1 Prevotellaceae bacterium | reverse complement strand
ATTTCATCTTCACCGGTTTCGTCGGAAATATACGCAATCCATTTTCCGTCGGGCGACCATTGCGAATTTCTTTCGTGAACGCCCGATGTCTCTGACAGATTACGTGTTATGCCCGATGTCACCGGTACGGTGAAAATATCGCCGCGTGCCGACAGTACGATTCTTTTTCCGTCGGTCGAAAGGTCGATATTGCGCGCCGACTTCGAGACGTCTTTCAATGCTGTACGCCCTCCGCTGAAATCTTCTTCGATGAATATCGCAAGTTTCTCATATTTTTGAGTTTTCAGGTCAAAAGAATAGATGTATCCCCCGTTTTCGAACACAATGGCATTGTCGCCGAGCGAGGGGAATTTGATGTCGTATTTATCGAAATCGCTCACCTTTTTTGTCTCTTTGGTTTTGACGTTGTACGCAAACAGGTTCATAATACGGTCACGGTCTGATATGTAATAGATATAATCGCCTGTCCACATCGGGCAAATATCCTGATAGATGTTATTTGTTATATTCTCAGTCTGTTTCGTGTTGAAATCGTAGATACGGATGTCGTCCGCCATACCGCCCTTGTAGTATTTCCAGGTACGGAACTCCCTGAATACGCGGTTGTAAGCCAATTTTGTTTTATCGGGCGAATAGGAACAGAATCCGCCTGTCGGCAAAGGCAGTTCTTCGGAAATACCGCCGGCGACCGAAACCAGAAACAAATTGCCTTTGAAGTCGTTGAACGATTTCATTCGCGAACGGTAGACGACTGTTTTGTTGTCTTTCCATGTCATCACGATATTGTTTGGACCCATCCTGTCCGAGAGGTCGTCGCGTCCGAGGGTAGCCGTGTATGTCAGGCGCACGGGTTCTCCGCCGTCTACCGGCATCCGGTAAACTTCCGTATTTCCATCGTATTGCGCAGTGAAGGCAATTTGATTTCCGTCGGGCGAAAAGCGGGCGAACATTTCGTAACCTTCGCCTGTGGTGAGTTTCTTTGCGACGCCTCCTTTCGACGAAGCGGAGTATAAATCGCCGGCATACGAGAACACCAGCTTGTCGCCGTGTACCGCCGGAAAACGCAGAAGACGAGCTTCTTTTTTTTGTCCGAATACCTGAAATGCAGATATTGCAAGCATACATAAAAGTAAAACCTTTGTTTTCATCTTATCCTTAATATATATTATTATTAACTATTTAAATCTGTTATATTTTTCGAGAGCAAGTTTTAAACATTTGATGGCTTCGGTTAAATCGCTTTTTTGCAGAACGTAAGCAATTCGCACTTCGTCGATACCCTTGCCTTCGGTGTGATAGAAACCTGCTGCCGGCGCAAGCATCACGGTTTGGTCTTTGTATTCAAACTCGTCGAGCATCCATTTTGCGAAATCTTCGGCGCTGTCCACCGGCAGTCGGGCGATGGTGTAGAAAGCTCCGCGAGGTATTGGACAAAATACGCCTTTGATTTTGTTCAGTTTGTCAATCAAACAGTTTCTCCTTTCTTTATATTCTTTGTGTATTGCGCTAAAATATTCGTCCGGCGTGTCGAGGGCTGCTTCGGCGGCTATTTGCCCGATAGCCGGAGCGCACAGTCGCGCCTGACAAAAATGCAGAACAGATTCTGCAACTTCCTTGTTTTTTGTGATTAAAGCGCCCACGCGAATCCCGCACATGCTGTAACGTTTCGAAGTGGAATCGATGAGTATCACATTATTTTCTAATCCTTTCAACTCCATACACGAGTGAAATTCAAATCCGTCGTAACAAAATTCGCGATACACTTCGTCCGAAATCAGGAAGAGGTTATGTCGCGCGACAATTTCGCCCAACTGTTCCAGTTCGCTTTGAGAATAGAGGTACCCTGTCGGATTGTTCGGATTACACAGCAAAACGGCTTTTGTCGACGGCGTTATAAGCGCCTCGAACTCTTTCATCAGCGGCATCGAAAACCCCGATTCGATATTTGTTGTGATTGGTTTGATTTTTACGCCCGCTTGCAGCGCAAACGAATTGTAGTTTGTGTAAAAAGGCTCGGGAACAATCACTTCGTCCCCGACATTTAAACATACATTCAACGCTATAACTAACGCTTCCGAACCGCCGGTCGTAATCAGAATGTCTTCGTGCGAAATATCAATCCCCAAACGGTTATAATATCTTGCTAATTTCTTCCGATACGATAAATTTCCCGCCGAATGTCCGTACTCAATTATGTTTGAATCGAAGTTGCGAACAGCGTCAAGAGCGGTTTGAGGCGAGGGAATATCCGGTTGTCCGATGTTTAAATGATAGACCTTTATCCCTCTGTCTTTCGCAGCATCTGCGTATGGCACAAGCTTCCTGATTGGCGAAGCCGGCATCTTAATCCCTTTTTCCGATATGTCTGGCATACTAAAAATTTTTACAAATGTACAACTTTTTTTGATTTTAGATTGTTGATTTACGATTTTTGATTTGCCTTCGGGCGCAAGTTTACTTTCAGGTGTAAACTTTTGATTTTTGATTTACGATTTACGATTTTTGATTTGCCTTCGGGCGCAAGTTTACTTTCGGGTGTAAACTTTCAGGCGTAAGCAACAATCTACAATCGTAAATCTACAATCGTAAATAGATTTTCGGGCGTAAGCAACAATCTAAAATCGTAAATCTACAATCGTAAATAGATTTTTGATATTTTCATATCCATCGGGGTAGTAATTTTGATATTTTCCCTGTTGCCTGCTACCGACGAAATGGGATATCCGAATTTTTCGACCACCGAAGCGTCGTCGGTAAAATCCGTTGCGTAAGGCTGTTTGTACGCCGCTATAAGAATATCCGATTTGAAGACCTGCGGCGTCTGTACTATCTTGTATTTTTCTCTGTTCACGGCGACGCTTTCATCTTCGTTCTCGAAATATCGTATCGATTCCGTCAGAGTTACGACGGGGATAGCCGCCCCGCTCTGTTCCGCTTTTTCGAAACAGCGACCGATGGTTTCTGCCGACGCAAAAGGTCGTACGCCATCATGTATTGCAACGATTTCGCCTTTTCCTACGTGTGCAAGCGCATTTTTGACCGAAAAAAACCGCTCGGCGCCGCCTTCGACAATTATGTGCGGCGGAATATTGTCTGTTTTCGATTTAATCGTTTCCCATTTTTCGATTTCGTCTTTTGGAAGCGCCAAAATGATTTTTATTTGATGGTCGTAATTGTAAAAAGATAATATTGTCCGCACAATAATCGGGACTCCGTCCAATTTCAAGAACTGTTTCGGAGTATTGTGTCCCATGCGTTTGCCGCGTCCTCCGGCTACAATGATTACTGTTTTCATTCCTGTACCGATTAATTAACATCACAAAAGTAATTCTTTTTTTATAAGTTAAAAACCAAAAGTCCGGAGTTCGATAAGACCGGCAGCCAGCATCCTGTCGAACCGGCAGCCAGCTGCCTGTCGAACCGGCAGCCGGTGTATCCAATCCAAGGTCTCTACAAATCGACGCCTTTCATAATTTTTCATTTAATCCGACCAGGTTAAACAGATCTTTTTCGTTATAATTTACGCTCTCGTTTTCGAGCATATCTGTTAATTGCGCAACTAATTTTTGATCTTCAAAAACGGATAAGAGTTCGATAATTTTATCAACCTCGTCGATTGTAAAACTGTTCGTTCTTCTTTTCATGTAAAAAGCAGAAGGGGATAAATTCAATGTATTTGCGATAAACGACGATTTATACCCCGATTTTTTGATCATTTCATTAAGGTTTTTAACGATTGCTTTGTAATCTGTTACAACCTCTTGCATGTAATTATAAGATACCATATTCATTTTTTGTACATACATTTATACCATCAAAATTTTACACAAAGTTAATACAAAAATTATTGTTTAACGAGAAACAAATTCGGTCAAATCACAAAGGCACAAAGTAGGAGGGCAAGGCATGCCCCTACATTGGACGCAAAAAACCGGATACATGTACCCTGTTTTGTCGCGCTTCTGTTTTTTGTTATTTACTTAACAAATTGCTGCATGTCGTCTTTAATGCGTATGTCGTTGCGTTCTTTGCGGTTAAAGTTTTCGACACCCCCAACGACCACAGCATTGTCCGGTACACTCGGTTACCGTTTTTTCGGTAATGATTAAAAAAAACGTAACTTTGCGCTCGTTAAACATTAAAAAAATATGATTATAAACAAAGGTATGAGGTTAAGCAATAAGCATATAAAACTGTTTCGTATAATCGGAATATTTCTTGCAATTTTGGCGGCATTGACAGCTGTTTTCGCACCCATTGTCAACTACAGTTTTCGAATCGGTTACGTCTTCATCGACCGCGAGACGTTTAAAGGATTTTCCGAAATCCTTTTTTATGTAATGATAACGAATGCGCTCTATAACATTGGGGTTGCGGCGGCGGTAATTAGAAGAAAACACATACCGGCGGCAATCGTCGTCATCTCGTGCATATCCTTTATCCTGTCGCTGTTTTTTTGGACGCTGAATTATGTTGTAATGGAAGAAGCGTACGCCGAGACAATCTATATCATTCTCAGCGGAGCGTTACCGTTTATTGCATCCCTGTTCGGGATACCGTTTTTACTGCTTGTTTTTCCGAATATCAGAGTTTCGACAAAAACGCGCAACGTAACAGCGGCGATTTTGACTGTAATCTTTGTAGTATCATTGAGTATGGCGGCAATTATAAAAGTCCCGCCGTTTAATTTTCGGTTCGACGCTCAGCCTGTTGTTTTCGACATCGGAACGGGTAAATATTCCGTAGTATTTGCGACAAACGCCGACGCGCAGGCTTATGTTACATATACTTATAACGGAGAATTAAAGACAGTCTATGCCAACGAAGCGGGTTACAAATCTATCGGCAAAATACACGCTGTGAAGATTCCTCGAGCCGAACTGGATGGAAATCAATACACCGCTCATGCCACACGCGTACTCGAACGTCTTTCTTACGGCGGCAAATTAGGCAAAACCATCAATACGAAAACCTTTACGTTAAAAAATACGACAAACGCCGCCGAACCGAAAATCATAGTCGCATCCGACTGGCACGGACGGCTTTCGCTGTTGGATTCCGCATCGAAATATGCCGGACAGAATGCCGACCTTGCGATTTTTAACGGCGATTTTGCGGATTTCTATATCAACGAACAGCAGATAATTAAATATTTTCTGAGCGGAGCGTTCACCCTGACCGGCGGCGAGATTCCGGGAATCTTTGTGCGCGGCAATCATGAAGTGCGCGGCAACGAAAAGGTCGAAGATTTAGGGCGTAAGATAGGTCTGACGAATATGTATTATCAGGTACGGCGCGGCAATAACCTCTTTACGATATTCGACACGGGGGAGAGCGAAAGCTTCGACCGGTGGGAACACGACGGTTTCTATGATATGATACCTTATTTTACCGAACAGGTCGAATGGTTTGAGAGTTTGTCTGCGCCGGACATTTCCGTAAACAATATCGTGCTGATGCACGACCCCGGATTCACAACAACACAGGATAAACCTCATGCCGATTTGGAGCAGCGGTTCAAAAATAAAGCAAACGCTTTTAATATCGATTTTTCGATAAGCGGACATACTCATGCATGGCGGATTAACGCTCCCGACTTAAACAATTTCAACTTCTACCGTATCGAAGACGGCGGACGAAACGGAGGACACGCGACTAAAACGCTTGCCGATGTATACTTATTGCGCAAGGCGAAATCGAATCATGTATTACACGCTATCTTGAGCCGCATCGTATTGAAAAAGACCGTCGAAACTTACAGACTGTCACTAATAACCGTCGGCAATTCGGACGTAATCTTCAACAGCGTCAATGATTCCGGACAATACGGAACGGATACTTTTACCAGATAGAAAACGAAAAACAGTATCGTATCGTCGTCTCGAATATTTATACGGAAAAAAATTGACGCCGGCGCTTTGACTTTTCGGATTTTCTTCCGAATAATAAAAAATCACTAATTTTGCCCCCGTAATTAGTAAAAAAATACGATGGCAAAACTCAGGTCAAAGGACGTAATCGCCAAATACGAACAGATATTGAACGATTTGAAAAAGAAAGTGTATCACCCTGTTTATCTTCTCATGGGCGAAGAACCTTTCTATATCGACAAGATATCGGAATATATCGCCGACAACGTTCTCAACGAATCCGAAAAAGCTTTCAACCGGTTAATATTGTATGGTAAGGACACCGATGCGCGGTCTGTCATATATGCCGCAGCGCGTCCGCCAATGATGGCAAGTCATCAGATTGTGATTGTGAAAGAAGCGCAAAATCTCGGAACGAATGACATAGAACAGATGGAATCCTATTTCGCTTCTCCGCTTCCGACCACAATTTTGGTTTTATGCTTAAAAGACAAAACTATAGATAAACGAAAAAAAGCATATAAGGAAATCGAAAAAAAAGGCGTCATCCTTGAGACCGCAAAACTATACGACAACGAAATCGTCGAATGGACAACAAACTATCTCCGAAAAAAAGGCGCTACTATCAATCCTTCGGCGGCAGCGATACTTGCCGACCATATTGGCAGCGATTTAAGCAGAATCGTTAACGAACTCGACAAACTGTTTATCCTCCTGCCCGAAAACAACAAAACAATCACCGCCGAACACATCGAAAAAAACATAGGCATCAGCAAAGAATACAATGTGTTTGCTTTGGGTAGCGCCGTCTTGTCGGGAAACGTGTTCAACGCAAACAGAATTATTAACTATTACGCCAAAAATCCGAACAATAACCCGATGATACTGATTATGTCATCCTTGTTTGCGCAGTTTTCGAAACTGTTGAAATACCAGATTCTCAAACGCACAGGCGCTCAAAATCAAAATATTGCAACTCAACTCGGAATATCGCCTTTCTTTTTGAAAGACTACGAAAATGCTTCTGCAAAATATTCTATCTTGAAAGTAGTCAAAATCATCGAACTACTGAGAGAATACGATATGAAAAGCAAAGGATGGAACAGCCCCGGAACTCCGGATTCCGAACTGCTCAAAGAACTTATCTTTAAGATTATGCATTAAAAATAAAACAATGAAAATAAAAATATTGGAAAAAAATTCCGTCACATTTGGTCTGATTTTGTCAATCGCATTACCGTTAATGTTCTTTGCCATTGTCTGTTTTGTGAAATTTCACGACTACGGATATTCGAACCTCTGGTGGATTCCATCAATCAAGAAAAGCATCCCGAAAATTGTCAGTCTCTGCATATTCCCGAATGGCTTGGTTTTTTATGGATACATCCTTAAAAACAGGTTGCTAACGATGCGAGGAATGTTAATCGGGACAATGATTTTGGCTCTGTTTGCAATCGTTTTGTTTTTTATTTTATAACTTTGCGGCAATTATTTATATGTATATGAAGCGGTTTTTTTTAATTTTGGTATTGATTTTTACAACATTAGCAACGGCAGATGCAGCCGGGAAACTGAAAAATGAAATACAGGGAATATGGAGTGTGCAGAAAGTCGAAACAACAGACCAAAGTCTCAATCTTATGATAAAAGATTACGACTTTTCGAAATTGCTTGTGGAGTTTACAAAAGCCGGCGTTATAACGCTTTCGGGAAAAAATACAGGAACAAAATACCGCGTCGCAGGAAACAAAATCGTCCTGTCGGAGGGTATGATAAAAGAAAATGCCGAAGTAAAAGCGAGCGTCAAATCCGGCAATCTCACGATGAATCTTTCTGCCGCTCTGGTAAGCCAAATCATGCTGGCATTCAAAGACATGTATCTCAAGTCGGGTGGAGAAGTTTTTATTGCGAAAATGATGGAAAACGCTGCTAAAACACACAGCATCGAAGCTGTAATTACATTAAAACGCAAATGATTACATCAAATATTTCCAACAACATACAATTGCTCATCAATCCGGTTCGTAAAGGACGTCTCGAAGCCGGATGCGACGAAGCCGGACGGGGATGCCTCGCCGGACCGGTGTATGCTGCAGCAGTGATTCTGCCGGAAAATTTCTTTCACCCCGACCTCAACGATTCGAAACAGGTCAAAGAACCTGTGCGTGACATACTAAGAAAATATATCGAAGAAAATGCAATCAGTTACGCCGTTGCGTGTGTGGACAATACGGAAATCGACAAAGTCAACATACTGAAAGCGTCCATAATGGCTATGCATCGCGCATTGGACGCCCTGTCTGTCAAACCCGAATATATTTTGGTCGATGGAAACAAATTTTTTCCTTACAAAAATATTCCGCACGAATGCATAATAAAAGGCGATTCGACCCATGCCGCTATAGCGGCGGCATCTATTCTTGCAAAAACGTATCGGGACGAATTTATGACAAAAATAGCAAAAGAATACCCCGAATATTCATGGGATGTAAACAAAGGATACCCTACTAAAAATCACCGCGAAATCATCGGTAATTTGGGAATTAGCCCATATCATCGCAAGTCATTTACAAAGATGAACGAAAACGGACAATTAAAATTATTTTAAATTTCTAAGGATGAATTTTGAACATTTGATAATCTTTGTTGTTCTAACCTTTGAGTAAGGTTTAAAGATATCACGTGCTTGACCGGTTAACGTGTGGCACGATTTTTGCGGCAAATAAAATGGTTTTTTTAGTTGTAGTATCTTTGTATCTGAAAAAATTGAGATTACAGGAATGAATAAAAAATAGAAAGACATGAAAGCAAGTCAATTTGACAAGGACTTATTGGAATTGGAAGGCAGCCTGACACGTTTTGCATATAGTCTGACATCCAATGAAAACGACGCAAAGGATTTAGTTCAGGAAACTTTCCTGAGAGCCTTAGTATACAGGGAACAATACGAGGATGACACTAACCTTAGGGCATGGGCTTTTGCGATAATGCGAAATACGTTTATCAATAATTATCGTAAAAGCATCAAACATGCAACAACGTTTGATTCGAGTGATAACCAGTTTCTTATCAACAGCCGTCCCGACGAATTAACGCCGGAATCTTCGTTCTCGGCAAACGAAATAAACAGTAAAATTGATTCTTTGGATCCGGAATTTCGTATTCCGTTCAAAATGCATACTTCCGGTTATAAATATAAGGAAATAGCCGATTCTCTGAATCTTAAAATCGGAACGGTGAAAAGTAGAATATTCTTTTCGCGACAGAAACTGATGGACGGATTGAAAGATTACGACAGGTAAAAATGTCATCTTTTGCAGACATTTTGTCAGTATTAATATGCGAATACGACAAATTCTCTACCGCTAAGTCATTATAAAAAAATAAACCCGTCAATATCTTGCAGCGGAGGCTGCGGTTATGACAGTCCCGTATATTCAGGCGGTTAACGCTATGCAAAAAGCGACATTTCGGAATGCATCTGCGTTGACATGACAGCAGATGAACAGTTTGTCGGTTTGTAAAAGTCGTTGCATGCAACATATCCATGCGACATTTTCCACTTATGAAAAAATGTGTTACCTTTGCACTTCGATTTAAAGAACAGTATTATGATATCGTTTAAGAAATATAATTCTATCGAAAACGTTTTTGATAAGGAGTTTGTAGATAAAATCGAACTC
>JAIRLF010000335.1 GCA_031259655.1 Prevotellaceae bacterium | reverse complement strand
GGGGGTGATTCGTTTCACAGGGCGTTGCCCTGTGCTATTTTATTTAGGGCTTTCAGCCCTTTTTGTTGCGCACAAAATTACGTCGCGCTAAGTACTTAATGACCCTTGTTTATGTCTGTATGTCAATGTGATACAATTAAGTTACATAATAGAGTTAAAAACTAAAAGTTAAGAACTAAAAGTGGCTGACGCATGTGTCTCCTCGACGACACCATAATCTACGTAAAGACGCTGCTGCAACGTCTCTCCTCGCAGTGAAAAAAAGTTAATGTGCGAAATCGCACACTACAATCGGATTTTTCAGGATTTGTGATTTCCTCGTAACGTATTGTAAAACACAAATCTACAAACAAGCCCTTAAATTCTCAACAGACGATTTTCCGTAAAACGTGCGATTTCGCACACTAAGTGTGCGAAATCGCACGTTTTACCTGAATTCGCTAACAAATCATATTCTTGTTTAACAGCTATTTAATAGTTTGGCACGATTTTTGTTGTATACTATCCGATAGTTTATGACATTACTTAGATAATCTATTTAATATCAATGCTATGGATGTTTAACTGCAATAATGTTATTTGTTTAATGATAGTGAAAAGCGCTTACAATCAAAGCTATATAATTTTAATGTCGCGTAAATAGTTTGTTTTTAGCGATATAAGTTGTAAGTGGAAACAAAAACGAGGAACGAAAAAGAATTATAATTATAAAAAATTAGAATATATGATTAAAACAGACAAACTTCAGAAAATCTTCAGAACAGAAGAAGTAGAAACTTGGGCATTGAATGGCGTTGACCTTGATATCCGTGCCGGAGAATTTGTAGCCGTAATGGGGCCGTCCGGTTGCGGCAAATCAACATTGTTGAATATCTTGGGTTTACTCGATAATCCGACAAGCGGAATCTACCTGCTGAACGAAACGGATGTGAGCGCCTACACCGAATCGCAAAGAACACGGCTTCGTAAAGGCGTCATTGGCTTTGTGTTCCAAAGTTTCAATTTGATAGAAGAGTTGAACGTGTTCGAAAACATCGAGTTACCCCTGTTGTATATGGGATTTTCGTCTTCGATACGCAAAGAAAAAGTCAATCAGGCGATGGAACGAATGCAGATTTCGCACCGTTCGAGGCATTTTCCACAACAACTTTCGGGAGGACAACAACAACGTGTGGCGATTGCGCGTGCTGTGGTTGCCGAACCAAAGATTATTCTTGCCGACGAACCCACAGGAAATCTCGACTCGAAAAACGGAAAAGAAGTTATGAACTTGCTCACAGAATTGAACAGGGAAGGAACAACTGTTGTAATGGTTACGCACAGTCTGCACGATTCGGGTTATGCAAGCAGAGTAATTAACCTGTTTGACGGTCAATTGGTTCCCGAAACAATTTTATAGTTAAATAAACATATTAAAACAGAAAAAAACAGGGCATTGATACCGGTAATATTCAATGCCCTATATCTGCTCGAAAAAATTTTTTTGCGTACTTGTTGCATTTGCATTATCTTTGCGCCGTAATTTAAAAACATAAGATTATGCAAATAATAAGTCAATACTCGGAACTCAAACGGTTGAAGAATGCTTTGACCAATGCGAATACTGCGTTTATAATTATTTATGGACGTCGTAATTATGGAAAATCGACGCTTATCAAACAAGCTCTCGATAAGGACGATTTGTATTTTATTGCCGACCAAACCGAAGCTCGACATCAGATTGCGCGGTTTGCCGATGTGGTCGCCGAGAAAATACCAGGCTTCAATAAAGTTATTTATACTAACTGGCGAACATTGTTCGAAACTCTAAATCTTCGATTACAGAAAAGGTTGAATATCTGTATCGACGAATTTCCGTATTTAGTGAAAAGCGACCCCGGATTACCGGCTATTATCACCGAAGCGATTGATAATAAGTGGAACCGTCGGTTCAGCCTGATTATAAGCGGCTCCGCCCAACAATTGATGGAAGGACTTGTAACGAACAGTTCTTCGCCTTTTCTTGGTCGTGCAAACGAGATATTTAAAATACAGGCAATGGAACCGTCAAAATTGAGACAGGTTTTGCGTTGTTCTGCTATCGAAGCGGTTGAAGAATACAGCGTTTGGGGCGGCAGCCCACGTTATTGGGAACTCCGGTTCAACGAAAAATCGCTGGAAGATGCGTTAAGAAATCATTTGCTGTCGCCGCAAGGCGCTCTTTACGACGAACCTGCAAAATTGTTTTCGGACGATATGCGGGATACAGCGCAGTCGTTCTCGCTTATATCGCTGATTGCTGCGGGCAATAACCGCTTGTCCGAAATAGCCGAAATGATAGGCAAACCGACAACAAGCCTGATATCTCCATTAGATAAATTGCTTACACTCGGATATATAGAACGCGAAATCGCATACAGCGAAATCCGTAATCCGAAAAAAAGCATGTACAGAATTGTCGACCCTTTCATTCGTTTTTATTTTACTTTCGTGACGCCCTACCGCTCGATGATAGAAACGGGACGCGCAGACTATGTTATTAATCAAATACAAAAACAGTTTCAACAGTACGTGTCATATACATGGGAACGTATTTGCCGTCAAGCCGTAACGTCGATGAAGTTTAACGGAATAACGTTTAAACCGGCATCCAAATGGTGGGCTTCGTCAAAAAATCCGGTTGGATTTGATATTCTGTCCGAATCGACAGACGGAAATTATTTGCTTGTTGGAGATTGCAATTGGGGCGACAAAATATACGGTACGAAAACAAAGTTCAAAGAACTCGAAGACAAAGCCGCGTCGCTGCCTTTCCTGAACAACAAGACGGTGATTCCGGTCTTGTTTGTGCGCGAAACAGATAAAAAAGAAAACAATGTATATACGCCGAATGATTTGTTATACACTACCTGATTGTTGAAAAATGAGCGCTGTTCTTATTGTGTTATTATTGTTTTTGTCTGTAAATAATCTTAACGCACAAGAGTTTAGAGTAATGTTTTATAATGTCGAAAACTTTTTTGACACCCAAAACGACCCCAATACGAACGATGACGATTTTACTCCGACTGGTGCAAATCACTGGAATAGAGTTCGTTTTATCCAAAAGCGAAACAATATCTATAAGACAATTATCGCTGCAAACAGGGGTAAAGTTCCGCATATCGTCGGTCTGTGCGAAGTGGAAAATCGCTATGTATTAAGACAATTGACCGAGCAAACGCCTCTGTCGAAGTATAATTACGGAATTGTGCACTACGATTCGCCCGACCGCAGAGGTATAGACGTCGCTCTTCTCTATCTGAAAGATTCTTTTGAGGTTATCTCCTCAAAAGCGTATAAGACGCCGCCGTTACAAACGCGCGACATTCTCTACGTGAAAGGACGAACAACCGACAACGATACATTGCATTTTTTTGTGAATCATTTTCCCTCGAAATGGGGAGGCGCGGCTTCGGAAGACAGTAGAATACTTGTCGCCAAGGTGTTGAAGCATGTCGTCGATTCGATATTCCTCGAAAACAGTAATGCAAATATCTGCGTAATGGGCGATTTCAACGATTATCCCGACAGCAAACCTGTCAAAGTGATGGATGTAAAACCGTTGGATGTAAACGAAGGTAACGGACATCTTTACAATATGTCGTTGCATCTGCAGGACGATAAACAGGGAAGCATCAAGTTTCAAAATAAATGGGAACTGATTGATTTGTTTTTCGTATCGGGGAATTTGTTGTTTAATCGAACCGGACTAACCTGTTCCGCCGACAATATCGAAATCTTTAAAGCCGATTTCCTTTTGGAAACGATAACCGGCGAAGGCGAATCGCCGAAACGAACGTACAGAGGTCCGGTATACGCAGGTGGATTTAGCGACCATCTTCCGGTGATTCTTACGTTCGTGAAAAAAAGTTGAATCGTTTTTTAACAGAATTTGCAGAATTAACACAAGTATTGCAAAGTGGGGCAAGTCATGCCTTGTCCTTACAAATATTTGTCAATTGATTACGGCATCTGTCGGCATCTGCCTGAGGCTGGAACGGTTAGCACGCAGATGACGCAGATTATACAGATAACCACAGATTTTTTAATCTGCCGCTCAGGGTGTATTTCAAAAAAGATTATGACATTCAAATTTAATTAGTAATTTTGCGGCTTGACAACAGTATAATTTTTAGATAAAAAATATTAGAATATGGTTAGTTATAAGGAACTTGGGTTAGTAAATACCCGCGAAGGTTTTAAAAAAGCGATGGAAGGAGGATATGCAATTCCTGCTTTCAACTTTAACAATATGGAGCAGTTGCAGGCAATTGTTGCCGCATGTGTAGAAACACGTTCTCCCGTTATTCTGCAAGTATCGAGCGGAGCGCGCAAATACGCAAATCAAACATTGTTGCGTTACATGGCTCAAGGTGCAGTCGAATATGCTAAAGAATTGGGTTTGAATATCCCTATTACATTGCATCTTGACCACGGCGATTCGTTCGAATTGTGTAAATCGTGTATAGAGATGGGTTTTTCGTCGGTAATGATTGACGGCTCGCATCTTTCTTATGACGATAATGTGGCATTGACAAAAAAGGTTGTCGAATATGCACATCAATACGATGTTACGGTAGAAGGCGAATTAGGAGTTCTTGCCGGCGTCGAAGACGAAGTTTCGGCTGAACATCACACATATACCCGTCCCGAAGAGGTCGAAGATTTCGTTGGTAAAACCGGAGTCGATTCATTGGCGATATCAATAGGAACATCGCACGGAGCAAACAAATTCAAACCCGAACAGTGTACCCGCAATGCTCAGGGAGTGTTGGTTCCACCGCCATTACGCTTTGATATTCTTGACGAAATCATGAAGAAAATACCCGGATTTCCGATTGTATTGCACGGTTCGTCATCCGTTCCGCAACAGTATGTCGAAATCATCAACAACAACGGCGGCGCTTTGAAAGACGCTATCGGCATCCCCGAAGAAGAATTGCGCAAAGCTGCAACATCGTCTGTATGTAAGATAAATATCGACAGCGACGGACGTCTGGCTATGACGGCAAAAGTACGCGAAATTTTTGCGAAAAATCCCGGAGAGTTCGACCCTCGCAAATATTTAGGTCCTGCAAGAGAAGAATTGAAAGCGCTGTACAAACACAAAACGGTCAATGTGCTTGGTAGCGCAAACAGAGTGTAATTTTAATTTAGAATGTAATTATTCCATCTTTAAATAAATATTAGCCGCAGGCGAAATAACAAAGTAGCTTGCGGTTAATATTGTTTTATTTCGTTTAGCAAATGATAAAATGAATGAAATATATTAGAATTTCAGATAAACAAGTATTTTCCCTTCATCGATAAAAATGCTGAACGAATCGGAAAGCGTCTCGTTCAGAGTGCCTTGGTTCCAATTGTTGAAACATCGTTTTGAGACTTCGTATTTCAATCCCAGAGTTGTTATTTTCGT
>JAIRLF010000311.1 GCA_031259655.1 Prevotellaceae bacterium | reverse complement strand
ATAACAGGAACGCAGAGAGGAGCGACGATAGCGCCGATATTTGTTCCCGAATTGTAGATGCCGGTAGCAAAAGCCCGTTCTTTCTTCGGAAACCATTCAGCCACAGCCTTATTTGCAGCAGGGAAATTCCCTGCCTCCGTGACGCCCAAAAAAGCCCTTGCCGCGCCAAACGAAAAGGTATTACGCGCCAGACCATGCACCATTGCAGCAATGCTCCAGCCCAGCAAAGATATGAAATAGCCTAATTTCGTACCTGTTTTGTCAATGATTCGTCCTATTCCGAGCAATCCCAGCGCGTATGCAAGCTGAAATGCCATAACAACGTGAGCGTAATCGGTTTCCGACCATTGCAATTCGTTTTCGAGAGTCGATTTCAACAATCCGAGCACATTTCGGTCCAAATAGTTGACGGTTGTTGCAAAAAATATCAGCGCACAGATTGTCCACCTGTAAGTCCCGATTTTTTCATTTACTTCATTAAATTTTCCCATTTTATTAAAGTTTTAGCCGCGTATCTTATTTATGATAGACAGCACATTTCGACATATCTCACTTATTTTGCTCCATTCGCCGCTTGCAACCACTTCTTTCGGGAACAGCGACGAACCGATTCCTACACAATCAACTCCGGCTTTGAACCATTGGGAGAGGTTTTCTTCGGTCGTTTCGACGCCTCCGGTAACCATGATTCTTGTCCATGGCATCGGGGCTTTCATGTTTTTCACGAAAGATGGTCCGCCAACATTTCCGGCAGGGAAAATCTTCACGATTTCGACGCCTAACTCCTGAGCATAACCTATTTCGCTTATCGAGCCGCAGCCGGGAACGTAAGCTATCTGCCTGCGGTTGCACACTTTGGCGACGTCGGGATTCAACAGCGGTCCTACTACAAAGTTAGCTCCGCACTGTAAGTACAACGCCGCCGTAGGAGCGTCTACAACTGTTCCGACGCCCAAAATCATTTCGGGACATTCGACCGCCGCCCATTTCTCTAACCGAGCGAAAATTTCGTGCGCGAAATCGCCGCGATTAGTAAATTCAAAGACACGAACGCCGCCGTCGTAACATGCTTTCAGCGCTTGCTGCATTACTTCGGCATTCGGATGATAAAATATCGGAAGCATTCCTGTTTCGAATATTTTCCGACACACTTCTATTCTCTTATATCTTGCCATATTTTTAATTTGATTATGTTTGATTATAAATTATTTTGGTTGTTTTCCTATGTATGCAAGAATCCCGCCGTCTACGTAAAGGATATGACCGTTCACGAAGTCGGAAGCCGAAGATGCAAGGAATATCGCAGGACCCTCCAAATCTTCGGTCGTACCCCAGCGCGCCGCCGGCGTTTTTGCGATAATAAATTCGTTGAACGGATGCCCCTTTTCGCGCAAAGGCGCTGTTTGCGGAGTAGCGATGTATCCGGGACCGATGCCGTTGACTTGGATATTGTGTTCCGCCCATTCGCAGGCGAGGTTTCTGGTGAGCATTTTCAAACCGCCTTTTGCTGCCGCATAAGCCGACACGGTTTCGCGACCTAATTCACTCATCATCGAACAGATGTTGATGATTTTTCCACCGCCTTTTTTTATCATTCCCGGCGCTACGGCTTTAGATACGATAAAAGGTCCGATAAGGTCAACTTCAATCACTTGTCGAAATTCTCCGGCGGTCATCTCCAAAGCGGGAATGCGTTTGATTATTCCGGCATTATTCACCAGAATGTCGATTGTTCCCACTTCGGAAACGATTTTCGATACGGTTTCCTCGACTTCTTTTTCGCTTGTTACGTCGCAGACATATCCGTGGGCTGTGATTCCCTCCTCTTTGTACGAGGCGAGTCCCCGTTGAACCAAATCAAGATTTATATCGTTGAACACAATTGTAGCGCCTTCACTGTGAAAGGCTTTCGCTATCGCCATTCCTATTCCGTAGGATGCTCCGGTGACGAACGCAATCTTTTTTTCTAAACTGAATCTCTTGGACATTTTTCTATTTCTTTAAAAAAAACAATAAGTAACTGTATAAATATTTCGGCGCAAAAGTATAAAATATTGTTGAGAGCAACAAAAAAAACATTAAAATTCAAAAATAAATAACGTGAATTTTCTGTTAATTCGAAAAAAGTATTAATTTTGCGCTGTTAAAATGTGTGTGGTCTGTTGATGGCACATTTTTTGCGGGTGTTTAACTAAACAGTAAAAAAATGAGATTTTTTTTAATTATTACTTTAATGATATTCTCCTCTGCTGCAGTGCAAGGACAGGAAAAAATAGAATGCGAGGGAATTGTAAACGCTATTAAGAACGCTGATGCGACGGCGCTGTCCTCCTATTTGGCAAATACTGTCGAATGTGATATGTTCGGGAAGAACAATGTGTACAGCAAAGCCCAAACAATACAGGTGATGAAAGATTTTTTCACTCAAAATAAACCGAAACAATTCGCCGTCAATCATCAGGGCGGACAGGGAGAGACGAAATTTTTTATAGGCACATATAAAACTATCGCCGGAAAAAAATACCGGATATCGTGCGCCGTTAAACGGGAAACGGGTAAAACCGATATAATCCGGCAAATCAGAATCGAAGATTATACCGAAAATCGGTAAAGCATACGAAGCCTGTTTTCCTGTTTCGTTTTACAGGTGGAAACAGTCTTCGCACGGGAAACGGGAGAATATAAAGCGTTTCGTATTTCCATGCATTCCGAAAAAGGCTTTTTTGCAAAATCACAATTCGTAATTTCCCAAATCGTCATATAAAGTTTGCAAAATCGTTTTACCTTTTTTTATTCTTTCGGGACTATGTTCCGGTTGTTCCAGAATTGCTTTATCCGGATGATTATCGTACACCGAGACGCCCGTACTGTCCTTAAATCCAAATCCGTTGTTGAACGAAAAAAACACAAAGGGATAAGTGTACGACGAACTGAAAACGTCTCTGCTGAAGGCAAAATCGTCATGCGGAAGGTTTAATTGCCCGAGTAGAGTGGCGGCGAGGTCGGTCTGGTTGACCGGTTTGTTCACTTTCAATGGCTGGGTTATTGCTCCGCCGAGCCACAACATCGGAGTATGGAAATAATCCGGCTCGCGGACGGTGAGCGTTCCTGCGGGATAACAATATCCATGGTCGGCAAGTAAGATTATCAGCAGATTATCCCATGTCGGCGTTTTTTTAAGTTTGTCGATAAAGCGTCCTGCACATTCGTCCGTATAGGCAAAAGCATTGACAATCCTGTTTTCGAAACGGTTATACGGCACGGTGAACGGCTCGTGGCTGCTCAGAGTCAGGAACCCAATATGCCAAAGAGAATCTTTCCGTTCGCAGATTTCATTATACAGATAGTCGAACGTAATATCGTCGTTCACGCCCCAGGCGTGGGTATGTTGTTCTTTCAGGGTAAAATCTGTGTCCGAAACAATTTTGTGATATCCCGTACCCCAAAAATAGCTTTTCATATTCGTAAAATCAATGTCGCCGCCGTACAGAAAACCGGATTTATATCCGGCTTTGCCCAGACTCTTTGCGATGGACGGCAGATTGCGGCTTTTTGCCGGAAGTTTCATGACGGAAGTTGTCGGTAACCCCGGATAGCCGCTAAGAGTGCTGACAATCCCGCGGTCGGTACGGAAACTGTTGGAATAGAATTGAGTGAAAAATATTCCTTCTTCGGATAGACGGTTAATATTCGGCGTAACGCCCGGTTCTCCGCCAAGAGGTTCAATAAAGTTTCCCGAAAAACTTTCCAGCAGAATAATCACTATGTTAGGACGTTCTGTTTTCAACAGGCGAACGCATGTTTCCCCTTCTTTCGGATACAGCCCCTCGAAATTTGCACGTCTTTCGTCTTCGGGAAAGAAATCGAACTGTTTGGCGAAATCCTCCGATATATTTAAGGAATATACGAAACTGAAGACGGGATTGACAGCCGAATGGTTCAAAAACTGATTATCGCTGAAATAGACTCTTCCCGCATTTGCCGTCGATTCTTTGAAACCGCCGCGGATAAAGGCAAACAGCACAAATCCGACGACAACCATTGCCAATATTCCCCTCAGTTTACCTGTCGCCGTTTTTACGGGCGGAAATGCTGCGGGCGTGATTTTCACGAACAGCCACGAATACAGTCCCGCGAGCAACAAAACGGCGAATATCCGTAAAATGATGAACATGGACGAAACGCTCGCCATTGCCCCTGACGGGGAATCGAGATAGAACAGCGCCATTGCATCTAATTTGAAATTCCAAAAGCTGTAAAGCGAAGCGTCAACCACCACAACAACAGCCGTAAACAGGGCTATGATTATGAAATAGGGCAGCAAAATCTTTCGCGGGTTCATCCTGTGGAAGAGCGTGCAAAGCAAGAGTCCCAACCATGGTATCGACATGAAATAGCCTGTCACAGTGAGGTCTAACTTCAATCCGTGCAATATGACCGTCAAATAATCGCCGGCGGAACAACTGCTCGAAAAAGTCCTGTTATACAGCATGAACAGCGGCTTTTGCAGGACGAAAATCGCCAAAATCAGTCCAAACAGCGAGAGCAGATACTGGAATCTTTTTTTCATCGTTTTATATCGTTTTGGGAAATCATTTCGAGAACAATTTCAGCGGCTTTTTCCGAAGGCAAAATGTCGGGAAGTTGCAGTTTCCGCAGTCCTTCGCCGGTTTCGAGTATCATTTGCGCGGCGATTTTGCTGTCCGTCAGTTCGAGTACTTTGTCGGCAATCGAATCGGAAAGACATTCGCCGAGTATAAATTCGGGTATGATTTCCTTGTGACAAAGCATGTTGATGAGATTGGCGTATTCGACGTCGACAAATATATCGGCAAGGAAGTTCGTGAACGGATTGAATGTATATGCCACGACATGCGGTGTTTTGCACGAGGCAAGTTCCAGCGACACTGTCCCCGATGCGGCAATCGCTGCGATACTTTGTTTGAATGCGGCGTATCTTTCGTCGCGTCCCGTGATAATCCGGTAAGGCGAATCGATGTTTTCAAACGCTTTTCGCACCCTGTCGGCAACTGTTTCCACTGTCGGGATGACTATATACAGGTTTTCGATTTTTTCCGAAAGTATATCTATCGCTTTTACGAAAACAGGAATAAGCCGTTTCACTTCGCTGTTTCTGCTTCCGGGCAACACGGATATAATATTGGCTTTAGAGGGGATATTATATTTATAGCGAAAATCGCTTGCGTCAATTTCGTCAATTCTGTTTTCGACAACCGGATGCCCTACGAAATCGCATTTCAACCCGTACTTTTCGAAATATTCCGGTTCGTAAGGTAAAAGGGTCATCAAACGGTCGACGAGTTTGGCGACATTTTTTGCTCTGCCTTTTTTCCACGCCCACACCTGCGGAGCGACATAATGCAGTTTTGGAACGGCGTTATGTTTTTTCTTGAGACGCGAAAGTAAAGCGCTCACAAAACCCCAGCTGTCGACGGTTATGATGATGTCGGGAGCAAGCTTTTCGATATCGGCGACAGTCTGTTTGAGGCGTTTCAATATCAGAGGAAGTCTCGGAATGACTTCAAAGAAGCCCATCACCGTAAGTTCCGCCATATTGAACAGGGTTTGAAATCCGTACGATTTCATTGTCTCGCCGCCGACGCCGTAAAATTCCGCCTCGGGCGCTTTCTCCTTTAAGGCTTTCATCAAACTTGATGCAAGCAAATCGCCCGAAGGCTCTCCCGTTACAAAATATATTTTCATTTCAATTCGTTTGAGAAAGAATACGGAAAATCATTTGCTTCCGTATCTGTCTTTTTACAACATTATACAGAGCGCAAAATTATTATTTTTTTTGATACCGTACAAAAAAACGCCGTAAACAGGGTGCATTGCCGATTGTCGCATCGTCATTATTTCGAAGTCGAGGCAAGAAGTCGCACAGTATAATTTTGTACGAAAAGCAAAGGGCTGAAATTTTAAATCATAATTAATTATATCCGCCATTGTCGCATACGTTTTGGGGAAGACATTGAAAAAAAATTGTTACTGTCCGTACAATGTAAGTGAAAATAGTTATCTTTGCGGAAAATTTTGTAATGAGCACAAAAGAAAAATTGATAGAGCGCTTTAAAACGCAACCGAAAGATTTTACTTTTGAGGAGATGGTTCGATTATTCTAAATCTTCGGTTTTACAATTAACAGTAAAGGTAAAACTTCCGGGTCGCGTTTATTGTTTGAAAATGGCGACAAATCTTATGTGGTTCATAAACCACATCCGTCAAACATCATTAAATGCTACATTATGAAACAGGTTTTAGAATATTTAACGAATAATGGATTTATAAAATAACAATGGACAGGTTAGAATACAAAGGATACTTCGGAAGTATCGAATACAGCAAAGAGGATGACTGTTTATATGGACAGGTTTTAGGGCTTACAAAAGATTGCATAACATACGAAGGAAATACAGTTTCCGAGTTACGCATTGACTTTGAAGGCGCAATTGAACAATATCTCGAACATTGCAAAGCATCCGGAATCAAACCAAGCCAAGCATATAGCGGGGTATTGGACATACATATCTCTCCCGAAATACATGGAAAGGTTGCATTACTTGCCGAGCGTTACGGAATGAGTATCAATGCTTTTATACGAAAGGCTATTGAACATGAAATAACTAATTGAACATTCGACAGTGTATCAAAATTTACGGAATTGTAGAATTAAACAGAATTCTGTTCATTCTGTATATTCTGCAAATTCTGATTTGTATTGTTCAAGAAATTCGTTTGCTGTCATTATTGGAATAGGGGAAAGTTTAAAATCTTTACTGTTGCGAGTCAATATCACTTCACAATTTGACTGTAAAGCACAAAAATATTGTAAAGCGTCCTCAAAATCTTTAAAATTAGAATTTAACGCTTTTTCTACAACATCACTGTTCAAGTCGCTGATTGTAGAAATTGTTTTAAATTTCCGCAGATTTGATATAACTTTATCGTGGTGTTCGGT
>JAIRLF010000310.1 GCA_031259655.1 Prevotellaceae bacterium | reverse complement strand
GATGTTTTTTCGAAATCGGAAGCTACAGGCAGGACAACGACAGCCGAAATTTGCGAAAAACGGTTTACTTTAGAATTGACGTATGACTGGATTTCTACTTTCAGTTCCTCGATATTTTTCTCAAGTTCGCGATAATTTTCTTCAATCTTAGTTTGCAGTTCTTCTTTAAACCTGTTATATTGCGATTCAAGTTCTTCGTAATTAATTTTGACCATTGCGACCAATTTTCCTTTCTGTTCGACAACTAAAGATTCCTGTACAAACTTAAAATTGTTTATAAGCGATTCGATATCTTCGGGATAAATATTTTCGCCCGACGAGGTAAGTATCACATTTTTCAATCTGCCTTTTATATAAATCCGTCCCATTGCGTTAACGGTTACTAAATCGCCTGTTTTGAACCATCCGTCGGGAGTTATCACCATATCGGTAAGTTCCTGTTCTTTATAATATCCTTTCATCAGGCTTGGGCTTTTCACCCACAATTCGCCAATTCCGCAATCGTTGATATCGTTTATTTTCATATCTATCTCTTCGAGTTTAAACCCTGCCGAGCCGGGTTTCACGTTATAAGAGAGCGCAGCCGACAAGAGCGGAGCGGTTTCCGTCAGCCCGTAACCTATTGCGTACGGGAATTTTGCTTCGTACAGAAAACGTTCGGTATAATAGTCTAATTTTGCGCCTCCTATCCCGAAAAACACCAATCTTCCGCCGAACATCTCATACAGTTTTTTCCCTGCGATTCGGTGCAAGAACTTTCTGCCAACGCCTGTTTTGTATAAATATCGAGTAATCACATGACTGTTAAATTGCCTGAGAATATTGGTTTTGAATATTTTTTCGGAAATCAGCGGAACCGTCAATATATGTGTCGGTTTGATTTTTTGCATGGCAGGCAGCAAAATAGCCGGTGTAGGCGATTTCTCCAAATAATAGACACTTGACCCGCCAAGTATCGGCAATAAAAATCCAAGACTGCCTTCGTAAGCATGAGGCAAAGGCAAAATCGACAAGAAAACGCTGTTTTCGTCAACAGGTTGAATTTTGATTGTCATTTTCACCTGAGCGATAAGATTTTGATGGGTCAACATAACGCCTTTGGACTTTCCGGTAGTGCCCGAGGTATACACTATACTCGCAATATCATCGGGAAGAACTTCTTTTTCAGCGCTTTTTGTTACATTTTCGTCATTTTTGTTCTCATATATCGAAAAAGTATCAACGTCGAATCTTAATTTCATTTCCGGTAAATTGATGGCGTCGACCTTGTATCTCAATCGTTTGGAAACGAACAACGCTTTACTTTCGGAGTGAGTGAGAATATTTTCGATTTCGGCGGATGAAAAATCCGGTAACAATGGCACTGCAATCGCTCCCATTGATACAACAGCAAAGTATATTACACTGTATTTTGGAGTGTTATGAGTGTATATTGCAACTCTGTCGCCATGTTCTATGCCTGATGATTTCAAAACTTCGCGCAAGTTTTTCACTTTTTCTCCAAATTCCCTGTACGAAACCGGCTCGCCTCCCACGAACGCATTCATCGTATTTGATGCATATTTTTCCGACGAATATTCCAACAAATTTTTTAAAGTTTTTAAACTTTCTCTTCTGTTTTCTTCCATATCTTATTACTCCTATCTATCATTTTCTCTCAAAATTCTGTTTCTTTGATTCTGTTTTTTTCGCGCCGTTTAACCGGTTAACATACTTTAAGAACATGCGTATCATTTTTTTATATTTCAACAAAACTTTTATTTCATCTATAAATCACAATTTTTCAAAACACAAAAGTATGAAAAACAATTCACAATACAACTATTTTTATTTTTTGTAAATTCGACAGACGGGTTTTAAGAAAAAGTAGTGGAATGTTAGAGGAATTGTTTAAAGTTTGAAGCAAATAATATTGAGTTTTCCGAAGGGATACACTCCACTACTTATATTATATTATAACTTTTTCCGCAAAAATTAAAATCTCACATTTTGTCGGTGCAAAGATACATCTTTTTTTATATCTCACAAAAAAAAATGAAAAAAAATTTGTTTTTCGATTCGACATTCACCTTGTTTCGTGTAATAAATGATTAATCTTCAGTTGAATAAATGTTATATTTTTATTGAATAAAAAATGAGCGGCAATTCGTTTTTTGATGGTTTTTCGAGGAAGAAAAATGCTCTTATTGGGATTTTTTGCTCAAAATTTAACAATTTTTAACGGTGCTGTGGCATGGTTTTTGTATTTAATTCGTACATTTGCAAATTATTTTTTGAACATTATTTTATGATTATGAAAAAGATATTTATAGTTTTACTTTTAACCGCGATTTTGCGCGTAACATCTTATGCTCAGGCTTTTGAAACACGAATGTGTTTTGCCGATACAACGGCTTTCCCTTTTTCGGGTGAATGGCAATACCTTTCTACCGACATTTTTTTATTCAACGGACATAAATTCGATAAAGTAATAAACGACATATACTTACCGAGTTCAAAAAAAGGTAAAAAAAGGGCGCTTGCTAACGAAAAATTAGAATATTTGTATATCACGGCGCAATTGATGAACGTAAAATATTTTGGCGACAACGATGTGGTTTATCCTCTCTACAATTTCCAGATTACCAATGACAAAGAATCTAAATACCAGACCTTTGTAAGCGAAAATATCGAAGCTATTCGCATAATTGATAATCTGCCTTTGTATTCGGCAGGGAACAATGTCGACGCCAAAATCGACGTAAAAGCATTGACATCCGGCGATAAAGACAATATTATGGGTTTCTTTGGAAGACAATTACAAAATTTGGCGCAAACAGGCGGTATAGGCAGACCGATTTTGGCTCTTATCGGCGAAATGGGCAATTTCATCGAATCGAATGCCAAGAAAAAAGAATACCGTTTCAGTTCGACAATTCGACTGTTCGAGCAGAAAAGTTTCGACACTCGCCTGCACTCAATACGGGTTTACGTCATGGTTACTCCGAATACTCCGACTATCCACATGAATACCACTGTTCTCAGCAAGTTTATGGATACCTGCACAGTAGCGGAACTGACAAAAGCCGATTTGGAGAAATTGCTGCCGTACAAAACATATCCTGTGATTGTGGTCGCCAATTACAAATCGCTCTATAAACTCGACGGAATCAGCGGCGATGAAGTGAACTTTGCAAATATCGACAAACGAAAAGTCAATGTGGAAAACAATTACCGGGACAAAATGATAAGCGACGAAACGTATAAACAGGAAAAAACATTTACGGATTTCCTTACAATTTTCGCTAACTTCAAGAGTCAAATAGAATTATATACGCTTAACGCAAGAACTGGAAATATCGACGCGGCAAACAATGCTTTGGGAAGCATCGTGCAATCGTACGTGGGTTTACTCAATGAGTATAACTTGATTAACTTCAAATATAAGGACAACAATATCTTTATCAAATCGTTTAAGTCCGAATATTCTTCTATTATTGACTTTGCTTCATATTACCTTGAAAATGACCCGACTTTAAGAGGCGTAAAAATCATGTGTACCACATTATCGGATTTGAACAGGAACG
Source organism: Prevotellaceae bacterium (assembly GCA_031259655.1). Taxonomy (GTDB): domain Bacteria; phylum Bacteroidota; class Bacteroidia; order Bacteroidales; family UBA932; genus JAIRLF01. The sequence continues at coordinate 6,045 of JAIRLF010000310.1, read as the reverse complement.
GGATTCCGACGAAATCCTCCGAACAGGAAAATGCTTTGCGAAATTTGCGGCACAGAGATAATCTTAACAACGATTTTAATGCAAAAACAAAAGAAGGACAGAACATTACAACATTAATCAATCAGGTTGAAAAGTCTTTGTTTGCTCAGGAATTTAATCCTCTTATAGCGAAACTAAATTCGACCCCTGTTAACGAAAATGTCAAAGATGAGAATGTTGCACAGTTAAGCGAAAAAATGTCTTCGACTTCGTGCCAGATATGCCGCGACCGCGCTCAGGACGCTATCAAACATTATTACAATCGTTTAGAAGACATACAAAAGGTCAACCGATTGAAAGAATATACCGAGCTGGTGCGGAATACCGAAATATCTCTCTTCAATTACGACAAAATTTTCGTCTTGCTGAAACACAATGTCAATAAATATCCGCAAGGTTCAATGGAGTTTAACGCATACATGCGCAGAATTTCCGAAATCGAAAGAGACATCAACAATCTGAAAGATATTGTTGTCGTAAATATGAACGACAAAAATTCGCAGACAATCGAGTCTGCCAATGCAAAAATTGTCAGTCTGACCGATTTGTTGAACGTAAATATCAGTTTTATCCAACAAAACGCTCCAGCTTTGCTGGACGAAATAAAAACAGAGGAGATGCAAACAGAGGAGACGCAAACAGAAATCGTCGACACGACAAGAATTGAAAATTGACGCTTATTTTGGGGGCGAAGCGCCGAATTATTTGCATCATCAAATTATTCAATATCTTTGCGCCCGTTTTATATGTTAAAAATGAGGAATATCGTACTTATTTTATTCATGTGTTTAGGCACAAATGTTTTTGCGCAAGATGCGAAAAGACAATACATTGACAAATATAAAAACACAGCTGTCGCTCAAATGCGAAAGTCGGGAGTACCGGCAAGCATTATCCTCGGACAGGCGTGTTTGGAGTCGGCATACGGACAAAGTTCGCTTGCAACAAAAGGAAAAAATCATTTCGGAATAAAATGCCACAACAGTTGGAACGGCGACAAAATCTATTATGACGACGACCTTGTGGGAGAATGCTTTCGCAAATATAAAACCGACGAAGAATCGTTTATCGACCATTCCGATTTTTTGAGATATAATAAAAGGTATGCTTCGCTGTTCGATTTGAAACCTACGGATTACAAATCTTGGGCTTACGGACTTAAAAAAGCGGGCTATGCTACCAATCCAAAATATGCCGAAACTTTGATTAAGGTCATAGAAGACAACAAATTGTATCTATACGACAAGGGCGTAAAAATCCAAGTTCCTTCGCCTGTAGAATTAGAGAAAATTGAGTTCGAAAATTTTGTCATACAACTTAACAGGAAAATATTCACTCGCAATAACGTCAAATATGTTATTGCAAATGAAGGCGACAGCTTTGAGACAATCGCCGATGAGTTTAAGTTGACAAAAAGACAATTGCTGAAATACAACGATTTGGACAGGAAAGCGCAAATTTACGCAGGACAGGAATTGTATATCAAGCCCAAGAAAAAACGTTCGAGCTCTAATTTCCCGGTACATATCGCTCAGGAAGGCGAGACGATGCATCAAATTTCACAGGAATATGCTGTGAAACTCAAATCGTTGTATCGTTACAACAATATGAAACCCGGCGACGTTCCGGAAGAAGGACAAGAAATATTCATGCGAAACAAAATGAAACGATAAGAAATTGTACAGATTTACTAACCGGTTGATGTATTTGCTATTACTGCCGCTCACTTTAATCTACACGGCAGTAGTGTGGTTGCGCAATAAACTATACGACAAAGGTTTATTTGCCTCATACCGTTTTGGAATATCTGTCGTTTCTATCGGAAACATCACTGTTGGCGGCACAGGCAAAACGCCTCATACCGAATATTTAATAGACGTTTTGAGCAAAGATTTCAATCTGGCTGTTCTTTCGAGAGGATATAAGCGGCAATCGAAAGGATTCCAGTATGTTGAAACCGGCGATTCGACATCGAAGACCGGCGACGAACCATTGCAGATAAAACGCAAATATCCTGAGCTCGTTGTTGCGGTCGACGCCGACAGAGTGCATGGAATAAAACGGTTACAGTCCGATTATCCTTGTTTGGATTTGATTCTGCTCGACGACGCTTTTCAACACCGGCGCGTTGCACCTTCGTTGAATATTGTATTGATAGACTATAATCGTCCTGTCTGGAACGACACAATGTTGCCTGCCGGAAGGCTTCGCGATTGTCGTTCAAGCCTCTACAGAGCGGATATTATTGTAATCGCCAAATGTCCGGCAAACATCCCGCAAGACGAAAAGCAAAAATATGCGGATAAATTGAATAAGTATAACAAACCTCTGTATTTCAGTTGTCTCGAATATGGAAAAGCATATCCTTTGTCGGCTTCGGACGAATCTGTTTTCGATTCGTCGAACTTGTCGGCGATATCGGGTATCGCAAATCCTGTCGTCTTTTTCGCTCAAATAGACAAGCTGTATCCTGAGGCTGTTATCGAACGCTGCGCATTTCCCGACCATCATGTTTTCTCGGAAAAAGATATCCGTAACATCCTGAAAAAGGCGGAATCACACACAATTGTAACTACCGAAAAGGATAGTGTAAGATTGATTTCGCATTTTTGTGCGACGAAAGAACCGATTCCGACAAACATATATTGCATTCCCATTAAGGTGAAAATAAATGATTCCTACAGTTTTAACTCAAATATAATTAATCATGTACGAAAAAATAAAGAAAACAGCAGACTTTATCAAAGCTAAAATCAGTCTGCAACCCGAAACAGGGATAATATTAGGAACCGGGCTTGGAGGCTTGGCAACAAAAATCACCGACCGTCAAACGCTCGAATATGCTGAGATTCCCGGGTTTCCGGTTTCGACGGTCGAAGGTCACGAGGGACGGTTGATTTTCGGAAAACTCGATGCAGCAAATGTCGTTGCCATGCAAGGACGGTTTCACTGTTACGAGGGCTATACGATGGAACAAATCACTTTCCCTGTGAGGATTATGAAAGAGTTAGGTATAAAACAACTGTTCGTGTCGAATGCGAGCGGGGGCTTAAACCCGAACTACGAAATAGGTACGCTGATGGTCATTTCCGACCATATCAACCTGTTGCCCAATCCGCTAATCGGACCTAACGACGACAGACTCGGCGTCCGGTTTCCCGACATGAGCCATCCTTACGACCTCAACCTGATTGATTTGGCTTTCGAAGTCGCAAAACAACACGCAATTAAATTAGAGAAAGGCGTGTACGTCGGAACAACAGGTCCGACGTTCGAAACTCCTGCCGAATACAAGTATTTCAGGCTGATAGGCGGTGATGCTATCGGAATGTCCACTGTGCCTGAAGTGATTGTCGCACGTCATGCAGGACTGCCTGTCTTCGGTATTTCTGTCGTAACGGATATCGGAGTTGAAGGAAAAATTGTGGAAGTCTCTCACAGCGACGTGCAAAAAGAAGGAGCTAAAGCCGAAATCAAAATGACGACTGTTATTGCCGGAATGCTAAGAGATGAAAAATAAGTAAACCCCCAATGTCCATTAGCATTAATGTCATTTTAAAAGTGCTGTTTTGAACTGAAAACCAAGATTGTCATGTCATTATCCGAAATTCCGAAGGACTTGAATATTGATAACCCCGAGCAATCCGCAAGCACAACTCAGAGAATATGTCACATTCTCACACGAACTACGTAGTAGTTCAATCTCTTCGGCATTATTCGACACATATCATATAATGCGACAATTTTGTTTGCGTCAGCTCAAGACCATTAATTTGTCGACGATCTCCTGACCCTTAAAATTTGTCAACGATATGGTGATATATTACAATTAGTCTTTAATTTTTTTTGTTTATATTTGCAAAAAATGTAAGGTATATGACGACATCTATAATATTTAATCCCAATGAGTTGGGACGACCTAACGGAAATTTTTTTGCATTGCCGTATGATTCGGGCGAGGGAGATATTGAGATTATTTCCGTTCCATGGGATGTGACAACATCATATAAACCCGGTACATCGGGGGGACCAAAAGCCATCATGGACGCTTCGGCGCAGATAGACCTTTTCGACCTTGACGTAGAAAACGCCTGGAAAATAAAAATTTCGAACACCGAAATTGATTTGCACCGGATGAACAAAGAAAACAGGCTTCTCGCCGAAAAAATTATCGAACATCTCGAACATGGGGGAAATACTGCCGACAGGGAAATAGTCCATCTGTTGAATCAAGTTAATCAGTCGTCCGAAATTGTTAACATTTTGGTTTATAACGCCGCAAAAAACATTTTGGATAAAGAGAAAATCGCTGCAATTGTCGGAGGCGACCACAGCGTACCTTTCGGGTTGATAAAAGCCGTGTCGGAAAAATATCCCGGCACAGGAATTTTACACATTGATGCCCATGCCGATTTGCGTCGCGCTTACGAAGGCTTTAACTATTCCCACGCCTCGATAATGTATAATGTTATCAACGAATTAGAGGATATCTCGAAATTAGTTCAGGTAGGCGTAAGGGATTTTTGCGAAGAAGAAGAACGTTTTTCACGCAACAATGGCAAAGTCGTGACGTTCTACGACAATTATTTGAAAGACCGGCAATACGAGGGCGCGACGTGGAAAAATCAGTGTGACGAAATCATTTCGCATTTGCCGGGCAACGTGTACGTAAGTTTCGACGTCGACGGGTTACGTCCATATCTTTGTCCGAATACCGGGACGCCCGTTCCGGGAGGATTGGAGTTCGAACAGGCAATATATTTGATAAAACAGGTCGTTTTTTCGGGAAGACGGATTGCCGGGTTCGATTTAAACGAAGTTACGCCTCCGGTTTCCGGTGATTGGGACGCAAATGTTGGCGCTCGAATACTCTTTAAACTATGTTGTTACACAAAAATGTCGAATTAAATTGTCGACAATATGCTGTTAAATGATTTTAATCATGTAAATTTGCACTTTTTAAAATTATAAAATAAATAAATAAAAAAGAAATGGAAATTCTTATTAAAGCCTCGCAACTCATTCTATCGCTGTCGATTTTGATATTAATCCATGAGTTTGGACACTTCATTTTCGCTCGTATGTTCAAAGTACGGGTCGAAAAATTCTATCTGTTTTTCGACATCAAGTTCGCTTTGTTCAAATACAAACCCCGAAATTCGGAAACAGAATATGGCGTAGGTTGGCTGCCGGTTGGCGGATATTGCAAAATCGCCGGTATGATTGATGAATCGATGGATACCGAAATGATGAAAAACGAACCTCAATCGTGGGAATTTAGAAGCAAACCGGCTTATCAAAGATTGTTGATTATGGTAGGAGGCGTATTATTCAATGTGTTACTTGCATGTCTCATCTACGTAGGAATGATGGCATACTGGGGCGAAGAATATCTTGCCAATAAAGATTTGAAGTACGGTATCGTATGCGATTCGGTCGCTTTGGAAATGGGATTCCGCGATGGAGACAAGATTCTCGCAATCAATGGAAAACCTGTCGAATCGTTTTTCGATATACATCGTCGAATGGTGTTATACCGCGAAATGAACATCAGCCTGCAACGAGGCGACGAAGTGGTAAACATCTCGCCCGACTATTACACCTATATACCGTATATGGTTAAAAACAGTTTCATCGAGCCGTTTATCCCGTTTGTGATAGACAATATTCCCGATACGTCCATCAACAGATTTGCCGGGCTTGCGCCGAAAGACGAAATCGTTGGTGTAAACGATATTCAGACCAACAACATCAGCGAGATAAGGAAGATTTTTTCGGAAAACAAAGGGCGAATCGTGGCGCTTAAAGTTCGTCGCGGCAATATACAATTAAATATCCCCGCGCAGGTCAGCGAACAGGGACTGATAGACGTCAGATTGAAGATTGACTATAGAGATTTTTTCGAATACGAAAAAAAAACATACAATATTCTGGAAGCGTTTCCCGCCGGTTTGAGGAAAGCTAAAACGCGGATATCCGACCAGTTATGCGAATTGCGTCTGATGG
>JAIRLF010000286.1 GCA_031259655.1 Prevotellaceae bacterium | reverse complement strand
TAAACCGAAAAGATTTGCAGCGAGCTGGTTTGCCGCTTGGCGACGCTGACGCCCACCTGCGTTACCTCGGCAGGCAGCTGTCCGACAGCCCTCGATACGCGATTCTGCACGTTCACGGCAGCCATGTCGGGGTCGGTTCCCTGTTTGAAAAAGATGCTTATCCACGCCGAGCCGGTGTTGGTTGCGTTGGAGGTCATGTACGTCATATTCTCTACCCCGTTGATAGCCTCTTCCAGCGGAGCAATTTGTGACTTTTAATTCTTAATAGGACGCAATGTGGGGTAACAATCCGAAAACAGCGGCGCCGCTACCACTCATCGACGAATATACCGCGCCCTGTTCGTACATCTTTTCTTTGATTTCGGCAATTGTAGGATGTAATGGGAAAATGCTTTTTTCGAAATCGTTATGGAGTTTATCTTTCCACTGTTCGACGGGCAATTTTATTATCTCTGTTATGGATATTTCGGGGATGTGCGGTGTGATATTTGTGTATGCTTCTTTTGTACTGACATGTATGTCAGGCGTTACAATCTTAATATACAAACCGGAAATATCTATTTCGACCGGTTCGAGCAGTTCTCCTCTACCGGAGGCTTTCGAAGGAATGTTGTCGATAAAAAAAGCACAATCGCTACCCAGCATTGCAGCGTAAGATTTTAACCGTTCGTGAGAAATACCCAGTCCGAAAATTTTGTTTAACGCAGTGAGAGTGAACGCTGCATCAGACGAACCTCCGCCCAAACCCGCTCCAGGCGGAATGACTTTATGCAAATATATTGACACCGGCGGCAAACTGTAATCTTTTTCCAAAATCCGGAATGCTTTGACACATAGATTGTCTTCCGTCGGCGAATCGATATGGATACCCGTTTGCGTAAATGAAAATCGATCGGATTCAACGATTTCCAGAACGTCGGTCAATCCCGTGACGGGAAAAAATACCGTTTCGATATTGTGATAGCCGTCGTCACGTTTCGAAATAACATTCAGTCCCAGATTGATTTTGGCGCAAGGAAAGGATATCATCAGAAAACAGGATGTAACAGATTATATAAAAACTCCTGATAAATCGACGGTTTGACAAACAGCGGATACAGCAGTCCGAAAACCGCTCCATAGAAATGCGCATCGTGATTGATTATGTCGCCTCCTTTTTTGCTCATGTAGTTCGAATATATCAGGTACAAAACTCCGAAAATAATACCCGGACAAGGAATAAAAAACACATATATAAGCGTCCATGGCTTCAACAGTATTGCAAAGAAAATCACCGCCGACACAGCGCCCGATGCTCCCAGACTTGCATAATGCTGATTATTCTTTTGTTTTGACACATCGGAAATCGACGAAAACAGTATAGCGCCGAAATACATCGCCATAAAATGCAAAATTGGAAACGATGTCATGTAACACAACGAATTATAAACAAAATTCCCGAACGACCACAACGCTATCATATTAAAAATAAGATGCATCCAGTCGGCATGGATAAATGCGTGGGTTACAATTCTGTACCACTGGTTTTGTCGTACCATTACATACGGGTACATTATCAGTTTGCCCAACAAATCTCTGTTATTGAAAGCCAGAATGCTGATTCCGACAGTAACAAGCGTTAATAAAGTACTTGGATTCAAATTCATTTTTTTATTATTTATATTTCAACTATTTAATAATTTCTTTAAACGAAGGATTTTTACCTTTTTTCGCCTTCGATATACAGAATAATCGATTCGGAATCGGCATATTTTTTCGCAAAGATTCCGGCGGCGCAGGTTCGATGTTTTCAAATCTAAACACACCGCTTGCGATATTGTTGCCTGTCCGGTGCGTGTTATCCGCAATTTTGACTGATATTACATTTCTCATGTCTTTTTCAAATTTATTTGCAAAGGTAATATATATTTTAGATTTACGATCTATGCACTACTTTATTTGCAAATATTTTATGCTTTTTGTCGATTTTAGGTCGAGTATAAAACCCTATTGGTTCTACAGGAAATTGTGTGGAAAATATCTTTATCCACAGATCTCTACAAATCAATGCCATCGACGACCACACATTCGGCATGCCTTTCAGGCAAGGCATGCCGAATGTGATTGCGTCACATCGTCGAATTGATGTAGAGACGTTGCATGCAACGTCTCCCACGTAGATTATAAATTGACGCATTGAGATACAGGGTTTATTGTGCAGCTTCTTCTTCAATGGCTATTATATTTTTAATATTCATCCAATTATTTGCATTTTTATAAACCGACACAGCGTTTGCCGGGACATGTAATATACAGGTATCTGTATCGACATCGTTGAAAATATCATCGACATGTTGCGGTATGGTATTCAGGTTGATTATTGAGGTCAAACTGCTGCAACCGGAAAAAACAGAATTGCCAATCTTCTTTACCGAATTGGGAATAGTTATTGAGGTCAAACTGCTACAACCGGAAAAAACAAAATCGCCAATGCTTGTTACCGAATCGGGAATGATTATCGAGGTCAAGCCGCGGCAACCGGCAAAAGCAAAATCGCCAATCTTCTTTACCGAATTGGGAATGCTGTAACTTCCGTTTTTGCCGCATGGGGAAACTATCAACTTTGTCCTGTTTTTATTTAACAGTACGCCATCGACAGAAGAGTAGGCAGTATTGGATTTCTCAACGTTAATAGCTGTCAAGCCGTTGCAACCGTCAAAAGCGTCAATGCCAATATTCGTTACTGAACAGGAAATACTTATCGAGGTCAAACTGCTGCAATCTCTAAAAGCCCAATCGCCAATACTCGTAACCGAATCGGGAATATTTATCGAGATCAAGCCGTTGCAGAGGTAAAAAGCAAAATCGCCAATATTCGTTACCGAATCGGGAATGACTATTGAGGTCAAATTGCGGCAATTGGAAAAAGCATAATCGCCAATCCACGTTACCGAATCGGGAATACTGTAATTTCCGTTTTTGTCGCACGGGCAAATTATCAGTAATGTCATGTCTTTATTGAACAGTACACCATCGACAGAGGTGTAAGCAGTATTGGATTCCTCAACATTGATAGCAGTCAAGCCGCTGCATTCGTCAAAAACCTCCTCGCCAATCTTCATTACCGAATCGGGAATAATTATCGAAGTCAAACCACTGCAACCGGCAAAAGCACGCTTGCCAATACTTATTACCGAATTGGGAATGATTATCGAGGTCAAGTCACAGCAATTTTTAAAAGCGCTCTCGCCAATACTTTTTACCGAATCGGGAATAATTATCGAAGTCAGGCTGCTGCAATCGGAAAAAGCGTAATCGCTAATACTCGTTACCAAATTGGGAATGATTATTGAAGTCAAGCCGCAACAATCGGAAAAAATGCCCTCTCTGATACTTGTTACCGAATCGGGAATGATTATCGAGGTCAAACCGCGGCAACCGGCAAAAGCATCCTCGCCAAGCCACGTTACCGAATCGGGAATGATTATCGAAGTCAAGCCACAGCAACCGATAAAAGCATTCTCGCCAATCCTCGTTACCGAATCGGGAATGATTATTGAGCTCAAGTCGCGGCAACCGTGAAAAGCATGATCGCCAATACTCGTGACCAAATCGGAAATAACTATCGAGGTCAAACTGCTGCAACCGTGAAAAGCATACTCGCCAATACTCGTGACACCCTGCATTATAACTGCGGTTCGTATGACCTCCGTGTAGTCACGCCATGGCATCATGTAGTGTTCGTAATCCTCCATATCGCCGTCACCGCTAACAGTCAGGACGCCGTCTGCGGTCAGCGTCCATGAGCAGTCGCCCGTTGTGCCGGATGCTATTATTTTGGTGTTCGCCGCATCTTCGGCAAACAAACTGTTACACAGCAAAAGAAAAAAATCATTTATACACATCATTTATTTATTTTTTTAATAATCATCGTTTTTAACGCATTTATGTCTTTTTTACGTCATACATCTACAATTTTATAGTCGCAAAAGTAATCAAAAAAACGATACCGAAAAGCGCAATCGTTACTTTGGATTGTAGATTTACGACGTCATTTCAGGTTGCGTCTTCTCAATGATGATGCGACAATTTGAAATACACCCGTTCGCGTCAGCCTAATTTTTCATTTTTCATTCTTCATTTTAAATTATTTCGTACCTTTGTTCGATTTTTTAATATATTATAAAGCCGTAAAGAGCTATTTATGAGTAAAATAAAGTTTTATCTTGGAGAGGAAATTCCTCTGGAACTCCACAAAGTACGTGTGGTTCAGAAATTACATTTAGTTCCTATCGAACGAAGATTCGAAGCAATAAAGGAAGCAGGATTTAATACTTTTCGCCTCAGTACGAAAGATGTGTACCTCGACATGCTCACCGACAGCGGTACTAACGCAATGAGTGATAATCAGGTCGCTGCAATGTTTCAGGCTGACGACGCTTATGCCGGTTCGCAGAGTTTCGCTCGACTGTATAACTCTGTACAGGAAGTTCTTGGTAAAAAGTTTTTGCTGCCTGTACATCAGGGCAGAGCCGCCGAAAACATAATATGCAGAGCGTTTATGAAGAAAGGTAGCGTCATCCCTATGAACTACCACTTTACTACGTTTTTGGCGCATGTTCTCGAAAACAGCGGTAAGATCGAAGAACTGCTTTGCGATCATGCACTCGATTTCACTTCAAATCATCCGTTTAAAGGAAACATCGACATCAACAAACTCGAAGAATGTATCCAAAAACATGGCGCCGAAAATATTCCCTTCATCCGGATGGAGGCGTCAACGAATCTGATAGGCGGACAACCGTTCTCTATCAGCAATATGATGGATGTCAGACGTGTCGCCGACAAGTACGGAATCATGCTGGTGCTCGACGCAAGTTTGTTGGGCGAAAATGCTTACCTCGTTAAACAGCGCGAAGAACAGTGGAAAGAAAACACTATGGGCGATATTATCAGAATGATGACGGGTCTTGCCGATTTGGTGTATTTTTCGGCGCGTAAACTGACATCTTCTCGCGGAGGCGGCATCTGTACGAACCGTAAAGATCTCTATCAGAAGATGGAGGCGCTGGTTCCTCTGTTCGAGGGATTTCTTACTTACGGCGGTATTTCGGTGCGCGAAATCGAGGCAATGGCTGTGGGAATGTACGAAACGCTTGACGAGGATATGATATCCCAAAGTCCGCTGTTTATTAAGTATCTGGTCGAATCGATGGCGAGTCACAAGATACCGGTGGTGACGCCTCCCGGAGTGTTGGGCGCTCATATCAACGCTATGGAATTTTGTTCGCATATTCCTCAAACTCAATATCCGGCGGGAGCATTGGCGGCAGCGTTCTTTTTGGTTTCCGGAATTCGCGGTATGGAAAGAGGAACGATCTCGAGTGTGCGCGACGAAAATGGCGACGAAATCCTCGCCGATGTCGAATTGCTGCGTCTGGCTGTGCCTCGAAGGGTGTTTACGCTTTCGCAAATCAAGTACGTGGTAGACAGAATCACATGGCTGCACGAAAACCGTCACATGATCGGCGGACTGAAATTTGTGTATGAACCGCCGGTTTTGCGATTTTTTATGGGTGGACTCGAAGCAATCGACGACTGGCCCGAAAGATTAATGGCTAAGTTCCGTAAAGATTTCGGCGACAGCTTGTAATTAAAAACGAAGAATTTGCATTATGTATGAAAATTTAAAAATTGGATAACTACCGGTTTTTATGTTTGTCATGTCATAAAAAGAAGAGGTGGAGATTTATTATTAATTTCCACCTTTTTATTTTGGGTTCTATTGGAAATTGTGTGGAAAAAACATGGTATTGGTATCTACGACAACGACACAGCATCCCCCCGCAGAATCAGAATTTACAGAATTTTAGAATTAAACAGAATTCTGTTCATTCTGTAATTCTGCAAATTCTGATTTAGACAGACAACGACGACACTTTACCAACCAATTAATTAAGTGTCGTCCCTGCGGGACTTGACGGGTATGTGATTGATAATCCGTATGCTAAAGCACAATGTCATCAATTTAAGAAAAAAATAGTACAACGAAAATTTCCACCTTCAATATAGCAAAACATTACTGTCACAAAATTGTCCGGAAGCCCGAAAGGGCTTCAATGTGAAACTTTAGTTCGACGGAGTCAATAACCCCGTGCAAGCGTAGCGCAGCTCGGGGGTATATGTCTCCTCCTCATCTGAACTACGTAGTAGTTCAACCCTTACAGGGTTGACAGAGAGGGGTTAGCGTGGTCCCCGAGCTGCGCTATGCTTGCTCGGGGTTATTCATTTTCGACGCCTTCGGCGTCATCTGCTCCCTCATAATACGACAATTGAATCTGTGCCATGTCTGACGAGCAACGAAAACAACGCATTCAATGTAGGGATGGATTTTTTTGTTGTGTTGGGATTTATGACGCCCCACCCGATGCGTCGTACTCGAACCACGTGCCGTGCCGCGTCAGTTCGTCTACCATGCCCAGCAGACGGTCTTTGCGGTTCCAGTCGTAGCGCACGTGACGGGTATGCCTGCCACCGGAGCTTACGCTCTGGCGGTGGAAGCGTCCGGCAAG
>JAIRLF010000271.1 GCA_031259655.1 Prevotellaceae bacterium | reverse complement strand
ATCTTCACATTCTTCTTTTGCAAGTTTCAACCCCCGGTTAGCGGCTTCCGCCTGCTGTTCGGTCGAGGGTTTTGTCTGGTTTGCAGAATAGCCTTTCGAGGCTTTTTTACTGCTGCCGCATCCTGTCATTATTAGACCTGCAAACATCGCTATCATAGCGATATACATTACATTTTTTTTCATATCTATAATATTTAATTAATTTAATTCCAACTTTATTCTTTCAACAATTGTGTAAAAACATTACTCATATAAAAACATTTAAAATAAACATGCAAGAAAATCACGGCACAAAGTTACAATATTTTTTTTTAATCGAACGGATATTGTGAGAAAATTTCGATTAAATAATTTTTGAATGAAAAAACAGTCTGTGTTACTGTACCTTTATTTTTCATTTTCCGATTCAAAATATTACTTTTGCACTCTGAAAAAAGATTAAATAAAGTATGATATTGCAAAAAAACGAGATAGAAATTATGTCGCCGGCAGGTAATTTCGAATGTTTAACGGCAGCCATTCAGGGTGGCGCCGATTCGGTTTATTTTGGTGTGGGCAATCTGAATATGCGCTCACGGTCGGCAAATAATTTCGCAATAGACGATTTGCACGAGATAGTTGAACGATGTGGCGAAAAAGATGTAAAGACATATCTTACAGTAAATACCATTATGTTCGACGAGGATATGGCAATGATGCGCGAACTTGTTGACGCCGTCAAAGATGCGGGCGTTTCGGCTGTTATCGCTTCCGACCCTGCAACGATAATGTATGCTTCGGCAAAAGGCGTCGAAATACACCTGTCGACTCAAATAAATATCACTAATTTCGAATCGTTACGGTTTTATTCGCAGTATGCCGACGTGGCTGTGCTGGCGCGGGAACTGAACTTGGAACAGGTGAAATGTATTTACGAACAGATTGTTGCAAACAACCTGTGTGGTCCGCGTAAAAAACCTGTTCGTTTGGAGATGTTTGCGCATGGCGCATTGTGCATGGCGGTCTCGGGAAAGTGTTATCTCAGTTTGCACGAATATAATGCATCGGCAAACAGGGGCAGTTGCTATCAGGTATGCCGCCGGTCGTATATCGTTACGGATAAGGAAACCGGTCGCGAATTGGAAGTGGACAATCAGTATATCATGTCTCCCAAAGACTTGTGTACAATAGATTTCATGGATAAGATGATTGATGCGGGCGTTCGCGTTTTCAAAATCGAGGGCAGGGCGCGGTCTGCCGAATATGTCAAAACCGTTACCCGCTGTTATTCGCAGGCTGCCGATGCCATTGTTGCAGGCAATTATACTCCGGAAAATATCACGGCATGGAAAAAAGCTCTGTCATCCGTATTCAATCGCGGTTTTTGGGATGGATATTATCTCGGCAAACGCTTGGGCGAATGGAGCGAAATATATGGGAACAAGGCTACTAAACGTAAAGCGTATATCGGTAAAGTGACGAATTTCTTTGCAAATATCTCCGTTGCCGAAATTCTGATAGAATCGGGCGAACTTTCTCTGAACGACGAAATTCTGATTATCGGACCTACTACAGGCGTTATGGAATCGACACTGAAAGAAATCCGCGTCGAACTGAATCAGGTCGACAAATCGGTAAAAGGAGAATATTGCTCTATCGCTGTGGACAATAAGGTGCGCAGAGGCGATAAACTTTACAAGCTTCTTGAAAACTAAAAACTAAAAGTTAAGAACTAAGAGTGGCTGACGCTTTTAGAGTTAAGAACTAAGAGTTAAGAACTAAGAGTGGCTGACGCTTTTAGAGTTAAAAACTAAGAGTGGCTGACGCTTTTTAGAGTTAAGAAATTAAGTCCCCCCACACCACAGGCGTAGCCCTCAAAAAATAACTTTTGAGAGCGAAAAGCATCATTCTGTTCAATTCTAAAATTCTGTAAATTCTGATCCGAAAAGCATCATTGTAAACCATTCTGTTCAATTCTAAAATTCTGTAAATTCTGATCCGAAAAGCATCATTGTAAACCATTATTCTGTTCAATTCTAAAATTCTGTAAATTCTGATCCGAAATACTCGTTTGGTTCTTACAAATTTGATTATTAATAAATATTCGTACATTTGCATTCGGATTTGCGGTTAAATCCGCTTAGAATATTGTAATTATAAAGTAAATAGTAGATAAATATTACATAATGAGAATTCATGATATATCTAAAAGATTTGAGAAAGTTCCGGTAGATGTGTTTACCGATTCGGAAAGTGCGTCAAAAATAGTAGCAAAGAAAATAGCGGAGACGATTCTCAAAAAACAATCGGAAGGGAAGCCCTGCGTATTAGGACTGATTGCCGGTTCGACGGCTGTGGGCGTTTACGAAGAGCTTGTGAAAAGGCACAAGACAAAGGGCTTGAGTTTCAAAAATGTATTCGTCTTTAACATCGACGAATATTATCCTTTGTCGCCCAACGAAATTCAAAGCCATTATCTGTATCTGCACGAATATCTGTTTTCGAATGTGGACATTCCCAAAGAAAACATAAATCTGTTGAGAGGCGACATCCCCAAAGATAAAATTGCCGCATTTTGTCGTTCGTACGAAGACAAAATCAAAGAGTTAGGAGGCGTCGACCTTCAACTGTTAAGTCTCGACGGCAGAGGTCAAATCGGCGCAAACGAACCCGGTTCCGACAAATATTCCGAAACGCGGCTGATTACTTTGGACTATGCTACCCGTATGGGCGCCGCAAGCAACTTCTACGGCGAAGAAAATGTGCCGAGATACTGTTTAACAATGGGTCTCGGGACGATACTGAGCGCTCGCGAAATCGTCCTGATGGCATGGGGCGAAGGAAAAGCAAAAATCATCAAAAAGGTTGTCGAAGAGAAAATTACGGAAATGGCGCCGGCATCGTATCTGCAAGAGCATCCGGCAGTGTCTTTCGTTCTTGACGACGCATCGGCTTCGGAACTGACGCGAATAAAAACGCCGTGGCTCACGGGCAACGTCGTTTGGAACAGCAAATTGATACGTCGCGCTGTGTTCTGGTTATGCCGGAAATTAGACAAGCCTATCCTTAAAATCACCGACAGGGATTATAACGACAACGGACTTGGCGACCTCATTTCGGAATGCGGCACGGCAAGCCAAATCAATATACAAGTGTTTAACGATTTACAGCACACAATCACCGGATGGCCCGGAGGCAAACCCAATGCCGACGACAGTACCCGCCCCGAACGTGCATACCCCTTTCCGAAACGAGTGGTCATATTCAGCCCGCATCCCGACGACGACGTCATCTCTATGGGCGGGACTTTTGCCCGTTTGTGCACTCACGGTCACGAAGTTCACGTTGCATACCAGACCTCGGGAAACATTGCCGTGTTCGACGACGAAGCCGTTCGCTTTCTCGATTTTGTCCGCGAAATCGGTTCGATATACAAGCTTGAGCCCGAAATAACAGACAAGGCTTATCATGCTGCAAAAGAATCGATAAGATTAAAAAAGCCGGGCGAAACCGATTCCGAAGACGTGAAAATGATTAAAGCGGCTATCCGTCGTACCGAAGCGCGCGCCGGAGCATTGTATGTCGGCGCTCCCGAAGAAAATATACATTTCCTCGATTTGCCCTTCTACGAAACAGGCACGGTAAAGAAAAAGCCTGTCGGCGAAGATGATTTCAAAATCATAATGGATTTGTTACAAAAAATTAAACCGCATCAAATCTATGCCGCGGGCGACTTGACCGACCCTCACGGCACTCACAGAGTTTGTTTTCAGGCTATAATCGAAGCCGTCAAACGTCTGAAAAACGAAGAATGGATGAAAGATTGCCGTATTTGGCTCTATCGCGGAGCATGGCAGGAATGGGATGTTTCCGAACAGGAAATGGCTGTGCCTCTGAGCCCCGAAGAAACGTATATCAAACGTATGGCGATTTTCAAACATCAATCGCAAAAAGACCGTCCACTGTTTCCCGGCACCGATACAAGAGAGTTTTGGATGCGCGCGGAAGAACGAAATCATGCCACCGCCGTGATTTTCGATAAATTAGGTATGGCGGAATATCAGGCTATCGAACTGTTTGTCGAATATAAGATAAATATACAGAATTAAACACACCGTCTTAACTCTGATTTATTCGATTCATGGAAATCGTTTAAATTACAAAAATCAAAGTTATGACAATAATAGAATTGAAAAGTTTATGAAAAAGTTTTTATTTATAACTGTAATCTTGCTCGCATGTATGACCGAAGTCGATGCGCAACCGGTGCAATTGCCCGGCGCAGGAGGAAAAACTCCGCTCAACAGCGGATGGTATGCCCGCAGGGCAAACGAAATCAAAATAGATGGAAATACGCTTACTTCCACCGCGTTCAACAATGCGGGATGGCTCGAAGCGCGTGTTCCCGGAACTGTCTTAACGACATTGCTCGAAAACAACTATTTCCCTGCTCCCGAATTTAGTATGAACAACAATCTTATTCCGGATATCTACGAAACAGGGAATGAGTTTTATACTTTCTGGTTTATGCGTCCCTTCGAAATAGAACAATGGCAGAAAGGAAAACAATTGTGGCTTAATTTCCGGGGGATAAACTATAAGGCGGACATTTTCCTCAACGGCAAACGTTTAAACAACAATACGCATGAAGGTATGTTCCTGCGCAAAAGTTTCAATATCACGCCTTACCTGAAAGCGAACGACACGAATTTGTTGGCTGTGATTGTATATCCGCCCGATTATCCCGGTAACGCAAATGGCGGACAAGGCGGCGACGCCCAAATTGCCCGAAATGTTACCATGCAATTCACTCCCGGATGGGACTGGATACAGCCTGTTCGCGATAGAAATACAGGCATCTGGGACGAAGTATCCATCACAACTACAGGCGACGTCAAAGTGCAGCATCCTTATGTTGTCACAAAAGTTCCGGGCGTGCGTATGCCGGAAGGCTCTCAAAAAGACGCTTTTGTGAAAATATCGGCGGAAGTCGAAAACACATCGGCAAAGACGCTGACCGGCATGCTGGTCTGCGAAACAAACGGAAATAAACTTGCTCAAACCGTTACCCTGAATCCTCGCGAGAAAAAACTTGTTGCGTTCAAGGATTTGACCGTCAAACAGCCGCGCCTTTGGTGGCCTAACGGTACCGGTAAACCCGAACTGTACGACATGCGTATTTATTTCGAAATCGCCGGCGAAATAAGCGATAGCCGGAGTCTGCGTTATGGCATTCGCGAAATCGCGTCGGAACTGTCGCCGCCCTCGGGAGGTCGAAAGTTTTATGTCAACGGACAACCGGTTTATATGACCGGTGGAAACTATATCGCATCGGATTGGCTGCTTCGCCTGTCGCCCGAACGTTACCGCGCCGAAGTCCGTTATCATGCCGAAATGAACCTCCGCATGATTCGCGTATGGGGCGGAGCGCTCTTGGAACGTCCCGAATTTTATGATG
Organism: Prevotellaceae bacterium; assembly: GCA_031259655.1. Lineage (GTDB taxonomy): Bacteria > Bacteroidota > Bacteroidia > Bacteroidales > UBA932 > JAIRLF01. Next base: position 94 of record JAIRLF010000271.1, on the reverse strand, counting down.
TTTGCGACGAATATGGCATTTTGGTTTTTCAGGATTTGTGGGGAAGCGGCGATTGTAACGGAGCATGGGAAGACCCCTTTAAACTCGATTCTCG
>JAIRLF010000237.1 GCA_031259655.1 Prevotellaceae bacterium | reverse complement strand
GACTATTGTATTTAACTGGAACAATTCGTCTTCCTGTAATGTTACTCTGTACTTTTTCATATACTTTTTTGGGCGCAAAGGTAAAACATTTTTACGACTTTTTTAATATGACATGACAGTAGTTTGTTATGGCGCAATTTGATTATCGTATTATAGAGTGAAAAGATTGGCTTACGCCGAACTAAAGATTCCAATCTTTTTTTGCATATTAATTGCTATAAATTTGCATATTGTGGGTTTTCGGACAGACGCTATATATTCTTTTTATATCGACATAAGGAAATTCAATTAACAATATTGGCAAATAAACCTTATATTTGCAGAAAATTTGTTTAACGTTATTAAATGTATTAAAAATTATGGGAAAAGAGTATGTAAATTACAACAGACGTTTTGAAGGGAAAGTCGCAATAATTACAGGCGCTGCCTCGGGAATCGGGCAGGCTACGGCGGCAAAACTTGCCCGTCAGGGAGCTTCGGTAGTGGTTGTCGACATCAACGCAGACAGGGCGCAGGCTGTTGCCGACGAGATTGTTAATGCAGGCGGCATTGCTAAGGCATTTGCGGCTGACGTTACCGACCCGAAAGCAAACGAGGCGGCAGTAGCTTTCACCGAAAAAGAATTTGGAGCGCTGCATCTTGCGTTCAACAATGCCGGCATCGGCGGTCCTTCGGGATTGCTTGCCGACATCGACATCGAAGGCTACAAAAAAGTGATTGAAGTGAACTTGAACGCCGTATTTTACGGAATGCATGCGCAAATTCCGGCGATTCTTCGCGCGGGCGGAGGCGCTATCGTAAACACCGCGTCTATCCTTGGGCTTGTCGGCGAAGCGACAGCCGTCGCTTATGTTACGGCAAAACACGGCGTTACCGGTTTGACAAAAGCCGCTGCGCTCGGTTATGCCGACAAAGGTATCCGCATCAACTCCGTGCATCCGGGCTATATCGACACGCCTTTGCTCGACAAAATGCCGAAGGAGACAAAAGATTATCTTGCCTCGCAGCATGCGCAGGGACGTTTCGGCACTTCCGAAGAAGTCGCCGACGCGGTTGCATTTCTGCTATCCGACCGAGCATCGTTTGTGTCGGGAACGCAATTTGTAGTCGACGGAGGATACACGGCACACTAAAAAGATTGATTTTTTTTCTAAAAAAATGAACAATTATATATCTTTTTTTGTTATAAACATCTACTTCCAAATTTGGAAGTAGAATTAATTCAGATTAACAGTTAATTAAAATATTAAAAATATGACAGTTGTAGATTACACAGGAATTAAGAAAAAAGACGCGGAGACAGTCGCTTCCGTGTTGGGCATCTTTTTGGCCGATTTACAGATTTTTTATGCAAATCTGCGAGGATTTCATTGGAACATTAAGGGAAAATCGTTCTTCGCACTGCATGCAAAATTTGAGGAGCAGTATGACTATATCGCCGAAAAAATTGACGAAGTAGCCGAACGCATCCTGATGTTAGGTGAAACGCCCGAGAACAATTATTCGTACTATTTGAAACTATCTTCGCTGAAAGAAGTTTCGGGGGTAAGTTGCGAAATCGAAATCGTAAATACTATCCTTGATACGTACAAAATTCTTATTGATAAAGAACGGGTAATATTAGAGATTGCAGAAGAACGCAAAGACGAAGCTACTGTAAGTCTGATGAGCGATTATATCAGAGAGCAAGAAAAAACGGTTTGGATGTTTGCCTCATTTTTGGAGGCGCAATGTAAGCAATAAATTTTGTTATTTAGTTGAAAATTAGAGTATCTTTAAATGGGGGATATCCGGATGCGACAGGATATCCCCTTTTGTTTTGAATACGCCCCATATAGCTTATATAAATAAAATACCTAATTTTGCCACGAATTTCAGCCGGAGAACCGGTCAAATGTAATTAGATGACAATATATAAACAAATTTAGATACAGTTAATTATAATGAAAAGAGACATTAACAAATACGGTTTTTCGACAAGAGCGATACATGCCGGCGAAGAACCAAACTATGCGGAAGGAGCTACGGGAGACGTTGTTGCGCCTTTACATCTTACAACGACGTATGTGTGGCATAATCCTTCGAAACCGGTTTCGGAGTTCGATTATGTACGTTCGTCGAACCCGACGCGGAAAGCATACGAGGCAAAACTTGCGGCAATCGAATACGTAAAATACGGACTTGCATTCGCTTCGGGAATGGCTGCCGAAAATGCTGTCTTGCAAGCATTGACGGCGTCCGGCGACCATATAATCGGCTTCGATGACCTCTACGGCGGTACACGACGGCTGTTCGACTCGGTCTACACAAACCTGTCTGTTTCGTACATCGATTTGAACGATTTGGCTTTGTTTGAGGCAACTGTCAGACCCGAAACGAAAATAGTGTGGATAGAATCGCCGACAAACCCGCTTACGAAGATATGCGATATAGCGGCGGTTGCAAAAATCGCTCATAAACACGGGCTTATTGTGGTTGTGGATAACACTTTTCTATCGCCGTATTTCATGAAACCGGCGTCCTTAGGAGCCGATATCATCGTGCACAGTACGACGAAATACATTGGAGGACACAGCGATGTGCTTGGCGGGGCGGTGTTGACGTCCGACGACGAACTCTACGAAAAAATCAAAGCGACACAAAATAACTGCGGCGCGGTGCTGTCGCCCTTCGATTCGTATCTTAATATGCGGGGAATCAAAACCCTGTCGGTACGTATGGAACAGCATCAGAGAAACGCTTTTGCGATAGCGCGTTTCCTCGAAAGTCATCCGAAAGTCAATAAAGTGCTGTATCCGGGGCTTGAAAGCCATCCGCAACACGAACTTGTCAAACAGCAGACTACCGGTTTTGGAGGAATGCTTTCGTTTGAACTCAAAGGCGTTCTCGAAGACGCCGAACGTTTTATGGATAAACTTGCGCTGTTTGTTACTGCCGAAAGTCTCGGAGGAGTAGAATCGCTTATCGAATTGCCGGTTAAGATGACGCATGTGCATGTAAATAAGGACGTTCGTGATGCAATCGGTATTACCGACACTTTAATTCGCGTTTCGGTGGGCATCGAAGATTCCAAAGATTTGATAGCCGATTTGGAACAAGCCTTGAGGAGTTAAAAACTAAGAGTTAGGAACTAAGAGAGGTGGAAAAATATCGCAAAATACTCTCAAAATATTGGGGATATCCGGTTTTCAGAGAGCTGCAGGAAGAGATAATATTTTCTGTTGCCGAAGAAAAAAAGGACACGCTCGCGTTGATGCCTACCGGCGGCGGTAAATCAATAACTTTTCAGGTTCCGGCGCTTGCGATGGAGGGTATTTGCCTTGTTATCACTCCTCTTATTGCTTTGATGAAAGACCAGGTCGAAAATCTCAGGAGACGAAATATCAAAGCGCTGATGATTCACTCGGGAATGACGTCCAGAGAAATCGATATCGCACTGAATAACGCTGTTTTCGGCGATTACAAGTTCCTGTACCTTTCGCCCGAACGCCTGCAAACCGAAATATTCCGCATACGACTGGAACGCATGAACGTCAGTTTGATAGCTGTCGACGAGTCGCACTGTATTTCGCAATGGGGTTATGATTTCCGACCTTCGTATCTGCAAATCGCTGAGATACGCAAAATTATACCCGACATTCCTGTTTTGGCTCTGACGGCGACCGCTACTCCGAAAGTGGTTGACGATATCATGGAGAAATTGCAATTCCGCGAACCCAATCTGCTGAAAAAAAGCTTCGAGCGTAAAAATCTTATTTACATTGTCCGTACAATAGAAGATAAATTCGCATACCTGCTGTATATCTTGCAGAAAGAGCAGGGTTCGGGCATCGTGTACGTCCGTAGCAGAGGCGCGACGAAAGAAATAGCGCAAAAACTTTTTGAAAAAGGTGTTTCAGCCGATTTTTACCATGCCGGCTTAAGCCCCGAAATGCGCAACGCCAAACAGGACGATTGGCAAAGCGGACGAACAAGAATAATCGTCGCAACAAACGCTTTCGGAATGGGTATAGACAAACCGGATGTCAGGGTAGTCGTTCACATCGATTTGCCGGATTCTGTCGAAGCGTATTTTCAGGAAGCCGGACGGGCAGGCCGCGATGGGAAAAGAGCTTTTGCCGTTTTGTTGTACAATAGAAGCGACAAACTTAAATTCGAGCAACGTTTCCGGAACGAATATCCCAGTATCGAACAGATTAAGAACGTCTACCAAGCTTCGTGCAGCTATATGCAAGTGGCATACGGAACGGGGAAAAACAGCGCGCATGCGTTCAATATGGCGCATTTTTCGCGAACATACAAGTTTTGCCCGTCGACGGTTATCAGCGCGTTCAAGTTTCTGATGAAAGAAAATATCGCCGAACTGACGGAGGAAATCAACAATCCTTCGCGCCTGTTTTTCACTGTCAACAGGGACGATTTGTATAAGATTCAGATTAAAAATCCCGATATCGACAATTTTATCAAAAGCGTGTTGCGAGCGTATACGGGTCTGTTCAACGATTTTGTGCATATCGACGAGGATTATCTTGCTAAAATGACGTCCAAATCACGCGACGAGGTCTATAATATGCTGACGCTATTGAATAAGATGAAAATCGCCGAATATATTCCGCAAAAAAGGTCGCCGATGTTGATTTTTCACGAAGAAAGACTTGACACTAACAACATAAGGATTTCGACAGAAAACTATGTGTGGTCGAAAAACAGGTTTACCGAAAGAATGAACGGAATGCTTTCGTATTCCGAAAACGGAACGGAATGCCGCAGTGTTCAACTTCTTGCATATTTCGGGGAAAAAAACGCGCCCCGCTGTACTCAATGCGATGTGTGCCGGCGTCGAAACGAAATGAATCTGACGAAATATGAGTTCGATTCAATTGCCGATAAAATAAAATCTATACTCGAACAAACGCCTTCGACGGTAGAAAACCTTGCTAACCAAATAGCAAATCCCGACAAAACAATCAAAGTTATCCGCTGGCTTATGGATAACGAAATTATTTCCGAAAAAAATTCCCGACTGTTTTTGGTTGACAAATGA
>JAIRLF010000182.1 GCA_031259655.1 Prevotellaceae bacterium | reverse complement strand
CTGTTATACAATAAATAATTCCAAACAGAAATAATACGTTGAAAATAAACATCGTAATTCCCGAAATTTTTACTCCTTTAAAGAGTTTTTCTTTTGTATTCATATACTTACATTTTTAATTAATAATTTATAGTAATATCATTTTAATAGCACAAAAGTATATATTATTTTTGTAACAGCAAATATTTTTTTTTAAAGGATTAAAATGAAATTATTTTGAATCAATTGAAACCACCAATCTTCCGACAGATAAATAAATTTTCGGAAGAGAAAGCTCAATCTAATTTGAGTGCAAAAATGTTTTTAATGAATTTGATAACACACGAAATGAAGTGATACCTTGGCATTTATTCCGAACAAAACATAGTTTAAACCTCATTGAGTTTATGTTATTCATGAATTTATATTACTTTTGCAAAAAAAATATAAGAATAATTATGTCTAAACATACAAATGCACAACAAAAAAACAATAAGACATCGAAATCTTCTGCGCCACAAACAACGGCGCTGTTAGATAAAATGGAAAATCATTTTGCCAAACGCAAATTGTTTTATTTACTGCTGTGTTTATTTACAGCCTTGATATTTGCGCTTTTATTGTTCAATATTAATGTAAGCGACGGTTCTGACGATTCTGCGTATATAGAAGCCGGATACAAATATGCGACTGATTTTTTCAATTATTACTATAGCTCAAGCGCTCCATTGTACTGCATGTTTTTGGCAATACCAATTGCCATTTTCGGGATTAATCTGGTAATTTTGAAACTGTTGTCGGTACTGTTCTTTGTGTTGGGAATTTACTGTTTGTATATAGCGATGAAAGACAGGGTTCAATATATTATCCTTTTTCCGGCGTTATTGCTCACGGCATTAAATTCACTGTTTCTTTATTACGCAAGTCAAACTTTCACCGAAGCATTCGTGTTGCCTTTGTCAGGCTTGTTCTTCTTGTCGCTGTTCAAATTGGACGATGCTACACAAACCGGCGCCGATATAAAAAAGAACTGGAAAAAATTTCTGCTGTTGGGATTAATGACCTTTGTATTATACCTTTCGCGCAACGTTGCAACTATAACAGTAGTGGTAGTGTTTGTTTATTTCATGGTCTATAAAAAATATCTTACAGCGATATATTCGGCGTGTTCTTTCGTGTTTTTCTGGGTATTGTATCAAAAAGTGATAGTTTCCATATTTTGGGGGCATCTTAACATCGGAAGTCTTACGGGACAATCCGGCAATTTATTTCTGAAAAACACATATAATCCGGGAGAAGGATACGAAGATTTTTGGGGAATCGTTACACGTTTTTTCGAAAATGCGAAAATATATTCTTCGCAATTTTTCGAACTTGTCGGAATAAAATCCATGACAAGTCCGCACAGTTATTTGTTTTTCATCTTGATACTCATCTTTGCCGGTCTCAGTTTAAGTTACGCCATTGCAAAAAAGCAAAAGTATACAGTAGCTATTATATTGTATGTGACGGCGTTTCTTTGTGTGACGTTCGTTTCTCTGAATGTTTTCTGGAAACAGGCACGATTAGTCATGATTTATATTCCTATGATAATTGTCATAATATCATACGGAATCGTGATGTTGCTTAAAACCAAACCTGCTAAACTGTTTCAATGGCTCTATCCTGTGGGAATAATCCTTCTTTTATTGGTAAATGTAAGCAATACTGCCGGCAAAGTGCGGGAGCATTTTCCAAAACTACAGAAAAATATAGCCGGAAACAAGTACTATGGAATGACGCCCGATTGGGTAAATTATTTTCTGATGAGCGAGTGGGCAGTCAAAAATCTGGATAAAAACAAAACAGTCGCATGTCGCAAAGCCTCAATGTCATTTATATATACAGGCAAAACATTCAGCAGTATTAATGCCGTTCCTTCGGTACATTCGGATTCCGCCCTGCTGTCGTCGCATTACAAACAACATTTTTTAGGAGTCTTATACAAAAATGTGCCGGTAGAGGTTGTTCGCACCCTGTATCCTTATATTACAGCAATCATTATAGGCGACAGCAACTATTACTATACATACGACATCCCCGAGTCGCTGTACGCTCAAATAATACATCTCGATATACCGTTTTATACAAAACCGGAAGATATTTCGACGATTCTGGAAACAACAAAAGAAAGCTATGCTATGTTTCCCGACGAACTCCTTAAATCTTTGAAAGACAGAAATGTCTCTTATATTATAGATGCGAGTTTGCGCAGCAATCCGACGCGGAAAACAAACAGCGTAATAAATACTGTCTCTCGTTATATGAATTTTATTCGACAGAAATATCCAAACATTTTCCAAAAAATACATCAAATCGGGATTGATAATAACGAACCGGCAATAATTTATGAAATACATTATCCATAAATAAATTGATGTTTGAGAAATGTTAATGTTTGGGCGTCATTGCGACGTTTCCATGTAGATTATGCGGTTGTTGTGTGGACCTCGAGGAGACGTTGCATGCTACGTCTTTCCACGTTGGGCATAATGACATGGTGAACCTGATAAGCGCCACAAAGTTATACCCCATTGCATAGAGTATAAAAACAAAAGATAGGCGGGGAGCCTACCTTTTTCTTAACCTAAAAAACTTAACCTATGAAAAACCAACTTTCGGGCGCAAAAGTAATACCTTTTTTCTTATCCACCAAATTTTTTTTTCATTTTTTTGAAAAAAACTTTTTTGACTCTTTCAAATCATCTGTTATTCAATATTTAATGTAAGCTTTGCAATTTTAATTTCATCACTGTCGCCGGTATTTTTTCCCCTTACATCCGACAATTTTATAGCGTCAAAGTAGTCTCCTTCGGGATTAATCTTGACTTGCGTCAATTTTATTACCATATTTAGCGGAGTTGCTCCTACATCGTTCGTAAAAAAAGTGCCGATACCGTAAGTGTCATGGATTCTGTTGGCTACATGATTCTTTATTCTTCCGACTTCTTCGACATTGAGCGAATCGCTGTAAACCAATGTTTTTGAAGCAGGGTCTATTCTGTTTTTTTTATAAAACTCGACTACTCTGTCAACAAATTCGATAGGGTCGCCACTGTCGCAACGTACACCATCGAACAATTTGGCGTGCTTCAGCCCGAACGAACGGAAAAACATATCGGAAGTATATGTATCCGTAAGAGTTATCCCTAAACTGCCTTGAAACACATCTACCCATGCTTCGAGAGCTTTCGCCGTCGCAGCTCTGTAACCATAAACAGCGCCGTGATACATAAACCATTCGTGAGGCATTGTCCCGATAGGGATAGTATTATGTTTCATAGCAAGATATACATTGCTCGTTCCTTTGAAATTATCTCCGGAATTAGCTTTCAATATTTCAACGACTTTATCATGAACATCAAACGAAAATCTCCGTCGCGTGCCGAAATCGGAATAGTCGGCGTTCAATTTTTTGAGGTTCACGGCTTTGTCCACAGTTTTGTCGACAAAATTTTCGCCGGGCGCAATTCCTTTCATCTTGAAATACAGTTCGGAAATTAGAGCCATAAGCGGCACTTCCCACAAAACGGTTCTATACCAATATCCTTCCACCAAAATATTGAGCTTTCCTCCTGTTTGCGAAATCGTTACTTCGTCGGGGTCATACGTATATCCTTCCAAAAAATCGATAAAAACAGGGTCGAAAAAATAACAGCGTTTTTCGATAAACTGTTTTTCCTGTTTCGAGAGTTTAAGTGCGGTCATCTTTTCCAGCTCTGCTTTAAGCGCTTCGGCAAATCCGTCGGGGAAATCCGTTTCGCCTCTGTTGAAAAAACGGTAGCGAACCATCGCTTTCGGATATAACTTTTGTATCGCAAGCATAACCGAAAACTTATACAAATCATTATCCGTAAAATATTTTATAATCATATAATTCCTTGTTTTTTTTATATGTAAAACAGTTGCAAATGTAATACTTTTTTATTTATACGCCTCGAATTTCAAAGTACCGGAGATAATCCGTTAGCAATCCATCCGACAAAGCGTTTCCAAAGCGAACGTTTTTTCCAGACTTCGGGCGTCATTTTGGTCGAATTATTTATGTCGGCGTCGAAAATATCGTTCAATTTGCCGGTAATCTCTCTGTCAAAGATAAATGCGTTAGTTTCGTAATCGTGCCGGAGACTTCTGTAATCGAGATTAGCGCTTCCGACAGTACAAAACTTTCCGTCGACCATCATGATTTTCGAGTGGTGAAAACCGGAGTTATAGATGTAAATATCAACGCCTTTATTCATCAATTTGTGAGCGACATGAAACACGCCGTCGGGGGTAAATTTAATATCCAACTTTGCAGATATCATTATTTCGACCTTGACATTTCGTTCAATGGCTTTTTTTAACTCTTTTTTGATAGCGGGCGTCGGCAGGAAATAAGGGTTGATAATACGTATCCTGTTTTTCGCAGATTGGATTGATTTCAAATAAGTTTCTTCCATTAATTTCGGCAATTTTTGGGGAACACGGTCGATTATAGCTATCGTTTTCCCATCTATATCGTCGTGCGAGGGAAAATATTGTAATCCGTCAATTTCCTGACCTGTAAGATCGTTCCATATCAAGAGGAATTGTTTTTGCAAATAACCCACTGCACTGCCTTCTATCCGCAGATGCATATCGCGCCATTCGCCTATTTTCGGCAAGCCTTCGACATAGTAATCAGCGATATTTATACCGCCGGTGTAGGCTGTTTTTCCGTCGATGATTGCGAGTTTTTTGTGGTCGCGACAAGAAATGTGATTCACAAACGGAAAACACAAAGGGTCGAACGGAAAAATTTCGACGCCATTCTTGCGAATTGTATCCAAATGCCGTTTTTTTAGCGGCATATTATTCGACCAATTGCCGAACGCATCATAAACGGCGCGTACTGCTACGCCTTGTTTTGCCTTTTCGGACAACAAGTTAAACAATACTCCGGCTATCGAATCGTTCCGAAAATTAAAATATTCGAGATGAATATGATGTTTTGCCTCTTTGATACACTGAAACAGGTCGTTAAACTTTTCTTTGCCTCCATCAAGCAATTTCACCCTGTTGTTTTTCGTTATCGGGACACCCTCTGCGGAAAGGAAACGGATAACAGCCGAATCGCTGTCAAAATCTTGCCCATTGACAACGATTGCGTTAAAAATCAGAAATACAGATACAACAAATATCCGCCTATATTTTATACGTCTCATGATAATCGAACAAATAACCATAACCCAACGAACACAAGAGCATTCCGGCGTTTTGGCGTTTCAATTCTTCGATTATCAGTCCGGTCATAATTTCGATATTTTGTTCATCCAGATGACTGAAAGGTTCGTCCAGCAGGATGAAATCGAAAGGTTGGCAAAGCGCTCTGATTATTGCGATTCGCTGTTGTTGCCCGAAAGACAGGCGTCCTGTTTTTTCATTTCTTTTATCTTGCAAGCCCGACTGTTCTATCAACCGGTCTATTTCTTTTTGCGACTTGTATTCTGTAATTTTATTCTTCAACTGTATATTTTCCAGAGTTGTAAGTTCCGAAAAAAGACGTAATCCCTGAAAAACATAACTGATATTTACTTTGCGGACATTTTGCCAGTCCGTTTTTTTCAACGTTTTGATTTCTCTGTTATCAAAATAAATATTTCCCGAATAATCAGTACGTTCTCCGAAAACAAAACTGAGAAATGAAGATTTTCCCCGTCCCGAAGAAGCGGAAACCAAATAATTTGTTCCTTTTCTGAAACTCACATCGTTAAACCAAATACTGCCGGACGCCGCTGTTCCGGTATCCGGCAGGAAAAAAGGTTTCAAATTGCTTATTCTCAATTCATCCATGCAGAAGATGCTGTCTTGTCTATATTTGTCAATATCTGTTTCAGAGCATTAACGTTTTTATTCTTCAATTGCAGGCTAAATTCCATATTGTATTTAGCGTCGCCGGCAACATAGAAATATTCGTATATTTCGATGATAGAAGTAAAAAGTTTATATTTGTATCCCATAAAGTTTTGCAACAACATCTTTATGTTGTCGGGATAAGTTTCGAAATCCAGATTGACATAAAACACAGCCTTGTCGGTCATTACTTTGCTAATCGGATTATCGGCAAAAGTTTTTCCTTTACGTCCTTCCGTAAATGCTTTGGTTGCATCCAAATCGTTAGACACAAACACTTTATTGTCATTATATGCAAAATAGACAGGAATAAACGTTTTATTTACCGCTATCGAATAGTAATTATCCTGTTTTTTATAAAAATCGTTGGGAATCAGGTTCAATATGTTTTCAAAGCCGCTTTTTCCGTCCACCGTAAAACTTGCGCTTGCAAATGGATATGTAATCAACCCTTTATTGAACCCATGAATGCTTATCAATATATCGCCCTTCAAAGCATCTACAACCGATTTAAATTCGGGAGAATCAAAAAACTCAAACAGTTCGGCGCTTTTTTCTTCAATTTTCGAATCGTTGATATTACTGCCCGACAACATATTTTCAATATTTTGACGGGCAAATTTGATATATTCTTTTACATCAAAAAACGAATTAACAGCAAGATACGATTGTTCCGGCATATCTTTCAGGATACCGGAGTTAAAACTTTCTTTGAAGACGGGATACTTTTTTTGCAGATTTTCAACTTCTTCGGGCGGATAAAACAATGCGTTGCCTGTGATTTTACCGTCTTCAAAGTTGAGATACGAATGCATCGAAACGTTAGCGAAATCTTCAGTTTGCGAACTGAATCTGTCCAGAAAATCCGCATCAAAATCCTTACTTATAGCGATTAAGCTTTTGTAAGATTCAATAAAAAAATTGTATCGCATCCATAACCGCATATCGGCGTTCTTTTTCGCAAATTCTTGGAAATCTTTGTTTTTAGCAAATAAACCATCTTCTTTCGGCTCGAACAGTTTTGCAATTTCTTCGAGCGACGATGCACCCGAAATTATCGCTAACTCGTTGTTCCATGCTATGCTGAAATTATTAAAAAACACAATGTAACGAAATTCGCCTTCGTCCGAAGGTTCGGTGGGCTCCACCTTTTTCAAGAAGTTTTCGAATGCCGTCCTGTCGAGGATTGGCATACTTACTGCATAATTAGGCAATTGCGATACATAAACCAGTATCTTTTGAGCGCTTATTCCGGCTTCTTTCGAGCCTTTAAAAAAACTTTCGAGAAATTTGGATGACTCGGCATCCATCATTTTCAAAAAATTAAAAAAATTGTAGTTATCAGGACTGTTAAGCCCCGATTTCGCAAATATATCGTTACCATTGAGCTCAAAAACCATGGTCGCGTCGGCGGGAATCTGTAATAATTGCTCCGGAGCCGAAATATTTGTCTTACACGATGTAGTCGTTATACATCCAAAAATACACAAAGAAAAAATCAATTTGCAAAATTTCATATTCAAATATATTTAAAAATTAACACTTTAAGAACATTATTGTCATTCTATAATCAACTGCCGGAATGTCTTTTTTCCAAATATTGTCCGACAAATTTTGTACAAAGGTAAAAATGTTTTAGGAAATCAAAAAAAAACAATACTTTTGTGCATTAAAAATAAGTTAATTTAATGAAGTTATGAAATTGAATAATATTATTATGATGTCGTTTGTTGTTTTGTTGTTGTTGTCGTCGTCGTGCGGACAACCTGTAAACAAAGAAAAAGAGGAAGAGAAAAAAGTCGAAGAGAAGAAAGAAGCTTCTGCTATCGACGTGATTATGAGTCGTCGCAGTATCCGTTCCTATAAATCGGAGCAGATAAAAGACGAAGAACTGAACACGATTCTCGAATGCGGAATCAATGCCCCAAGCGCAATGAACAGTCAATCGTGGGAAATACGTGTGATACAAAACCCCGAAATACTGAAAAAAATCGAGGGCTCGTTTCACAATGCCCCGACTTTAATTGTGATTGCTTCGGCTACCGACAACTTTTTTAGCCCCGTGGACTGTGGTCTGTTAGGGCAAAATATTCTCTTAGCTGCCGAATCGTTAGACATCGGTACTTGTGTCGTTGGTAATTTCACTAACTTTTTGAACTCTCCCGAAGGCGCAGAAGTTGTGCGAAGTCTCGAACTGTCCGAAGGTTACAAACCTCTGTATAGCATAGCCGTAGGATATAAAAACGAACGCCCCGAAGCCAAGCCGCGCGATAAAGGGAAAATAAAGATTATCAAGTAACGGTCGCGTTTGGGGGAGAACTGTACAAGCGAGCACGCTCCATTACGCTCTGATTTATCCGTGCACACAAGCGAGCACGCTCCATTACGCTCTGATTCATCCGAGCACACAAGCGAGCACGCTCCATTACGGCGTCTTTAAGACGGATAGATAAAGACGCCGTATTAATTTTGTAATGTCTGAGTTCTTTGTTGTCGGAGAATGTTATTATTCGCGGTGCGAAAATAACGCATAGTTTGTTTTTGTATCTAAAATGTAGCTAAATATATCTTCAAAAAAGTTATCGCCGTAAATGCTTTGTTTTTAAATCGATATACTTATTGTCGGGGTGATGTGACTCGAACACACGACCCCTTGCACCCCATGCAAGTGCGCTAGCCAACTGCGCCACACCCCGATTAAGCGGCTGCAAAGATAGACATTTTTTTTATCTTGCAAA
>JAIRLF010000130.1 GCA_031259655.1 Prevotellaceae bacterium | reverse complement strand
TAATGTTCTTACGTAGAGATATCGACGACACACATACACACATAAGAACTGTCAAAAGTCGCCTTGAAAACATTTCGACGCGTTGTTAAAGCGTTGGAAGAGCGTCATAATTGTTTATGACGCGTCATCGAAGCGTTGGAAGAGTCTCTTAATTTTGTATGGAATGTTTCCAAAGCGTTCCGGGGCGTCCATGAACATTTCGATGCATCAAAAAAAAATTTATTTTGCGCATCATTACACTCTAATGGCTACCGCCAAAGGTTTGTTGTACCGTCGTAACATTTTATGATGCACTGCCAACGTTTTTGTGACACGAATTAATTTCTTCAAGGCTCTTTCCGACGCTTTAGTGCAGTGAATTAATTTTTTTTGACCGAGAAAAGCATGGAGTATATAGAAAGTATATTAAATTAACAACACCTATTTTCCTTTCTATATTGTAATTGATAACGTACGCAATACAGGAAAAATTATCCAAACCTTTATTTAACCGTTTATCTGAAAATCAATGCTGTCTTTGGGCGTTTCCTTCATTTTTTTATATACAACAATTGTAATATAGGATTCATATCCGTTATTTCTCTTTCATTCATCCCTTTAATCAATTCATTCAAATCGTTTTTAGTCTTCTCGGAAGCATGATTTTCCTTTAAAAAATCAACAATTGCATCGCCGGAAATAGATGAAACTAATGCATTGAAATTGTTTGAATCTATAAATAATATATCTGAAGGCATAACAACTTTTCGTTCTGCCCAAAACATTGTTTGCGGATATATTAAAACGTTTTTATTATCTTTTTTTGAATATACAGTTATGTAATTATGATTACCATCATTCCATTGAGTAAAAATGTAATCACTTTTATCTTGACTTGTCGAACATGATGTATATTGTTCTTTCGAATATGAATTTCCTTTTAAACTTTTCAATGAATTTCCTTTTACTTCATACGAAATATATTTTCTCAAACTGTCGCTCTCGAAATGATATATGTTACCCCAAATAGCATCCATTACGCTTATTTTTCCATCCGGCAATAACGTAAATGGAGAATTATCATAATTATATACCACCGGATAAAGGTCTTCGAGCGTAAAAAAACTGCGGACAAAATTCCCTGAAGCATCTACTTCCCACAAACCGGATGCTTTTTCACCTACTTGTTTAGAAGTTAAATCATAAGTATAACACAAAAAATTTCCATTTGGAAGATTAATCATCTTACGTATCAATGCGTTATCATTAAATCTATGTATTTCTTTTATGAGTTCGCCATCTAATGTAAAAAACAGTAACTTGCGTAAACCATTATTATGTATTATTATCAATTTGTTTGTAGGGTCGAAAAGAGATGTCGTTATTCCTGTATATTCTCCGGGACCTTGTCCTATTTTCCCTATTTTATTCAGAAAATTTCCGTCAGTATCGAAAATAAGAATTTGGGGAACTTTTCCGTCAGTAACAAGAATCCTGTTATCTACAAAAAATACTTTATTTATATAACCTATAAGATTGTCATCTGTAGTTTGAAGTTTGATGTACTTCACCGAATCAACATATCCGGAAATATCAACCTTTTCGGAATTATCCGGATCAATAACAATATTGATTTCTCTTGTTTCAATACTATCTTTCCCTTTGCATCCGGCGAATGAGATTATCAACAATATGTAAAAAATCTTTTTCATTTATTTCTATTTCATTAATATTTATCTTATGTGTGACCTTTCTGCCCTCCGGAAGGCTTGCCGCTACTTTTGCGTAGACTGTGTGCATTACTTCGATTTATATCATGGGACTGAGCTGTGGAACTCGTTTTACTGTTGCGCCCGTTTCTTAATAATTCTATCTCTGCTCGCAACAGACGAACTAATTCTATCAATTCTTCCTGTTGCGATATTAATTGTTCATATTCCGAACGTTGTATATGTATCATTTCTTCCATGGCGCAAAGGTAAGTATTTTTTTCTTTTCCAACATTTTTTCTTTTTTGAAGTACCAGAGTAGTTACAAAATTTCAAGAAAACCATAAAAAAAGAATTTTGTCGAGCGCCTTTGTTATTGATTATTCGGCACAATCGTAAAATTACATCGGGTTTATAGAAAAAATATGTAATTTTGCGCTCTATTTTAGGAATGACAAGAGATATTAAAAAAGAAATATGACAATAAATAAAGGAACACTATACTGGTCGCGGGGCTGCGTCACAGAGACCGGCGACGAAGGCGAAATCGTCGCTTGCAGGGCGGCAAAAAACTGTCACAAACTTACCGTTTACAATTGGTTACGAAACGTTCCGGCAGACAGGGAATATGACATTTTCGAGGTCCGGTTCAAAAATACGCGCAAAGGATTTTATCGCAACACCAATCAGCTTGAGTTGAACGAAGGCGATATTGTAGCCGTCGAAGCCTCGCCGGGGCACGATATCGGGATTATATCGGCTTTGGGGCTCGTCGCCGAGCTTAAGTTTCTGAAATCGGCTCCTAACGTTGCAGATGCTCGAACAGCCGAACTGAGAAAAATCTACCGTCATGCGCGAGCTATCGATATTGAGAAATGGCAGGAAGCCGTGTCGTTAGAATACACGACGATGATTCAAGCACGTAAAATAGCGTCCTCGCTCGGATTGAACATGAAAATCGGCGACGTCGATTTTCAGGGCGACAAGACAAAAGCCATATTCTATTACATCGCCGACGAGCGTATTGATTTCCGCGAGTTGATAAAAATTATGGCGGAGACATTCAGAATCCGCATCGAGATGCGGCAAATAGGCGCGCGTCAGGAAGCAGGACTGATAGGCGGAATCGGACCTTGCGGGCGGGAATTATGCTGCGCCCAATGGATGAGAAGCTTCGTCTCGGTGTCGACCAATTCGATACGGCATCAGGAGATATCCGTCAATCCGCTGAAACTCGCAGGGCAATGCGGCAAACTGAAATGCTGTTTAAACTACGAACTGGACACCTATCTCGACGCATTGGACGCGTTCCCGAAAATCAGACAAATAGAAACAGTTAACGGTCCGATTTTCCTGCAAAAGACCGACGTATTGAGAGGAGTAATGTATTTTTCGACAGCCGGAAACATGCAAATGTTTCCCATTCCCGTCGAAAAAGTCAGGGAAATGATTAACAGCGTCAATAAAGGCGAAAAACTCGAAGTACGCATTAATAACGACGGCGAACTCGACTCCGAATTTAAAAGCGCCGTTGGCGAAGACAGCCTTACCCGTTTCGACAAAAGCAAAAGAAAACGGAAAAAGAAAAAATCTTCCGCTCCGAACGCCCAGAACGCTTCGAACACTCCGAACGCTTCGAATGCCCCGAACACTCCGAACGGAGGCAGACCGCAAGGTAACGCTAACAACAACAGGTACAATAAACGTAAAAGACAATAAAAATGATTTATGCTTTACGTTTTATGATTTACCGTTACTGTTGTCTTATACCGCTATTTGCGGTCGTACTTGTCGCGTCGTCGTGCACCGGCAAAAAAGCGGCATGGCAACAGAACGCAGTTATCGAAAACTGTCGCTGGAACAAAGATTCCATACTGAAATTCAGTATCCCCGTTGAAGATACCGTCGCATGGTATTCCTTGTCGGTCGATTTGAGAAACAGAACCGATTACCGTTTCCAAAACATATACATATTCCTCAATATCACAGCTCCAAATGGAAATGCAACCACCGATACGCTCAATTTCACACTCGCATACGACGACGGCAAATGGACAGGCGCGGGCGGATTGTTCTCTAAATTCAAAGAAAACTCCTTTTTATACCGCAAATACATTCGGTTTCCCGAATATGGAACATACTCTGTAAACATCAGGCATGGAATGCGAAGCGTTGATTTGGAAGGAATCGCTTCTGTGGGACTGGCTTTAAATTATTCCAAAAACTAAATATGTTAAATTTGATATTATGAAACCTATTATTGCTCCGATAGACAAGAAATTAATAGAAAAGGAATTGACTATCAAAAAATTTTTGCGATACACGAATAATGGCGGCAATTTGCTGTATATCGTCAATCACGAAGATTCGCCCAACACTATGCTCGAAATCGGGCGGTTGCGCGAAATCGCATTCCGTTCGGCGGGTGGAGGAACAGGCAAAAGCGTAGATATCGACGAATTTGACGTCTCGAAAGAACACTGTTATTCGCAGTTGATTGTCTGGGACCCGAAAGAACGCGAAATACTCGGAGGATACCGATATATCGCCTGTAACGATATACCGTCGGCGCATTATCTCGCTACTTCGGAACTGTTCAACTTTTCCGACAAGTTCGTTAAAGATTTTCTCCCGAAGACCATCGAACTCGGGCGTTCGTTTGTGCAGCCGAACTATCAAACGACAAAGCTCCGCAGCAAAGGGCTTTATGCTTTGGACAATCTGTGGGACGGTCTGGGGGCGCTAATCCTGCGGCATCCGGAAATGAACTATTTCCTCGGAAAGGTGACGATGTACGGAACATTCAACACCGAAGCCCGCGATATGTTGCTCTATTTTCTTCGAAAACATTTCTCGGACGAAGAAAATCTGATAACTCCAATAGAGCCGCTCCTGATAAACCCCGATGTAGAAAAGCTCAACAAACTGCTTATCGGCGAAACCTATAAGGACGATTACCGGATTTTGGCAAAGGAAATACGTTCGTTCGGCGAGAATATTCCTCCCCTCATCAATTCGTACATGAACCTCTCGCCTTCGATGAAAGTATTCGGCACTGCAATCAACCACGGTTTCGGGAATGTGGAAGAGACGGGTATCCTTATCAAAATAAGCGATATCTATGCCGAAAAAATTGAACGGCATGTGGGGCAACTCTTCAAAATGGTAAAAAAACTGAAAAAACTCGGACGAAAAAATTGAAAAATGAAAATAAAAGGCAGGGAACTTCTATTTCGCAAGGCATTTAACGAAAAAATTATTATTCATCTTGGAAGCAAGTCTAAATATCTTTTAGCGGTCAGCGGGGGTATAGATTCGATGGTGATGGCGCATTTGTTTTTCGTTGCAGGGTTTAAGTTCCCGATAGCGCACTGCAACTTTTCGTTACGAGGCGAGGAATCCGACGGCGACGAGGATTTTGTCCGACGGTTTGCCGAAAAATACGGCGTCCCGTTTTATTCGACCCGATTTGATACGGAAAGGTACGCCGACGAAAATAACATCTCCATACAGGTTGCTGCAAGAGAATTACGCTATCGCTGGTTCGAGGAACTGAGGCAAAAATACGGTTTCGACAAAATTGCTACAGCCCACAATGCCGACGATAATCTCGAAACATTTTTCATCAATCTCTCGCGAGGAGCGGGACTTAACGGTTTGACGGGCATCCCGTCGAACACAGATTCTCTTATCAGACCGCTGCTCGGTTTTTCGCGAAAAGATATTGTCGAATATTCCATTGTCAACAACGTGCCGTACAGAGAAGATTCGTCGAACCGTTCCGACAAATATCTGCGTAACAGGTTGCGTAACCAGCTCTTGCCGGTCTTCGACGAAATCAGTCCCTCGTTTAGAGAAAAAGTCGCCGAAAGCATGATATATCTCGACAAAGCGAATCAATTTATCGAAACTGAGATAGATATGTTTTTGCAGGAATACCGTATAATAAGAAGAAACAAAGTGTTTATTTTCCTCAGAGGCGTCAGGCAATTTCATTCCAAAGAAATCCTCCTGTTTTATATCCTCAAGCCTTACGGTTTTCGAGGCGATGTAATTGCAAACATTTGCAATTGTATAGTCAACAATGCCTGCGGGAAAGAGTTTTTCTCCTCTACACACTGTCTTTCTATCGACAGGATATACTTTTCAATATTGCCTGTGGACGAGAACACATTATCTTCGTCTTCGTATTCGGTCGACAAAGACGCGGATATATCTGCCGAATCGTTTAAACTGCATTGTGAAGTTGTCGACAAAGATGCGGACTACGAGTTACTGTACAATAAGAATGTCGGAGAGTTCGACTTGTCGAAACTGAATTTTCCGCTACTCTTGAGAAACTTCAAAAAAGGCGACCGTTTCGTCCCATTCGGAATGAAAGGGCATAAGAAGCTAAGCGATTTTTTCGTCGACATCGAAATGTCCATGCCCGAAAAACGTCAACAATTGGTATTAGTTTCCGGCGAAGATATTATTTGGGTTGTCGGTTTGCGTATCGACGAACGATTCAAAGTCTCCGATTCTACAACGCAAGTCTTGCGTGTGCAGTTTGATGGATAAATAATTTTTTTCGATTCCGTGAAAAATCACTACATTTGCGGCAATAAAATAATAAATGTATGGATGAAGAAAGATTAAATCCGCTAAATGACTTTCTGTTCATGAAGTACATGGGCGAGAAAGGGGACGAAGAACAGTTGCTTTCGTTTTTACAGGGAGTGTTGCAGAAAACGCAGAAAGACAAGATTGTGTCGATAACAATACTTGAAAACAGGTTGATGTCAGCCGACATTATTGGCGACAAGTCCGGCGTTTTGGATATCCGTGCAGAGATGAGCGACGGCTCAAAAGTGAACATCGAAGTACAACTTCGCGATGTTGGCAACATGGACAGACGCAGTCTGTTCTATTGGAGTCGTGAATACACCGAAGGCAT
>JAIRLF010000128.1 GCA_031259655.1 Prevotellaceae bacterium | reverse complement strand
TAAAAATAATTTCGCAGCATTTTGTCCAGCCAAATATCCTGTCGAAAAGGCGATTTGGAGATTATAGCCTCCGGTATTAGCGTCCAAGTCAATAATTTCGCCGGCAAAAAAGAGATTTTTAATTAATCCGGAGCACATTGTTTTTGAGTTTATTTCCTGTAAACTTATGCCTCCTGCCGTTACAATTGCTTCATTGAGAGGTCTGAATCCGGACACGGTATATTTAAAAGAGAATAAACCGGTTACAATCTTCTCCATGTCGGGAGCATAGAAATCCGCGACTTTTTTATTTGCCTGTATTTGAATCTTTTTGATAAAAGGAGTAACGAGCGAAGAAGGTAATAATTTTTTCATCAAATCCTTAACATTTCCATTTGGGAGAGCAAGAATTTCACGATTAAGTCGGATTATCAACTGCGACTTACTCAGAGCCGGTTTAAAATTTATCCGCACAGACACTTTTTTGTTAGCGCGAACAGCATCCACAGCATTTCTGCTTATTTTCAAGACAATGGGACCGTCTATTCCATATTTGGTAAATTCCATTTCGCCAAACTCCTTTTGTACAACGCCTCCATCGATGATGAGAGACAGTTCAACGTTTTTCAGGGAGAGAACAATCGCCTCATAATCCTTCAGTTCCAAGCCGGTTAGAGAAGGTCGCAACGGAACAATATTATGCCCTGCACAACGGGCAAATTCGTAACCTTCGCCTGTCGAGCCTGTCAGAGGATACGATAACCCTCCGGTAGCGATAATAACCGCACGAGCGAATACATCTGTTTGTTTTCCACGATGTTCATAGCACAATCCTGTTACGGAGCCTTGCTCCGTAAACAGTCGAATGACTTTTGCTTTGCATATCACAGTAGCTTTTTTTTCCGCCTCTTTTACCAAAACTTTGGCAACGTCCCAAGATTTTTGAGATGCGGGAAAAACTCTGCCGCCGCGCTCTTCAACTGTGTCAAGACCCGTAGCGTTCAAAAACTTGACTAAATCCGTATTCGAGAAGTTTCTGAACGAGGGTCTAAAGAAACGCGAATCGGGGAATATATTTGTCAAAAAGTCTTCTTCGGATTTGATATTAGTGATATTACAACGACCTTTGCCCGTTATTCTCAATTTTCGGGCAGGTTTTTCCATTTTTTCCAAAAGGAGAACTTTTGCCCCTTTTTCAGCAGCTGCAATTGTAGCCATAAGTCCCGCAGGTCCCGCTCCAACGACGATTATATCAAATGTTTCCGACATCAATTTACATTTTAATAAATTCTTGTACTGTATTTTTTCATTTCTTTCGCAAAACTTTTTGCTTTTCCCGAAGTATATTTATCAAGGAGTTGCCAAAATTCCTTTTGATGATTTTTGTGTACCGTATGACACAATTCATGGAGTATCACATAATCAATCAAATGATTTGGAAGATGCATCAAATGCAAACTGAGAATTATCGAATTATCTCCGCCGCATTTTCCCCAGAACGAATATGTGTTTTTGATAGTTAAACTCTTATATTTTAGAGCGTAAACCTGTGCCCAATACGACAGTCTTTCGGGTAAATATTCGTGAGCTTCCACTTTCCATACGTGCTCAATAAGTTTACGGATAATTGATTGTATTTCTTCGTTTTCGATATCAATATCGCGAGGATAACAGATATCGAAATGTTTTTCGAATATTTTCAGGTGCAGATTTTTCCTGTCGTCGGGAATCATGTTCATCACTCTGAATTTGGTCGAAAATCCGTCTTTTCCGTTGTATATCGTTTGTTTTTGACTTATGGAATTTAATTCCTGTAACGCTTTTTCAATCCATTTTAAGCGAGACAGCACAAAACCCTCAGCTTCATTGAACGATAAATGTTTTGGTACAGAAACAATTATGCCTTTTTCTCTATGTACGGCAATTCGCAAACATTTGGCTTTTGTTGATTTCCGATATTCAACAGCGCCGATTCCCTCAATAACAGCTATTTTATTATCCATATTTTAAGGTATATACACTTCCAGTAATTTTACGTTTTTTTCGGGAATTATGTTCACCGAAGAGAAAATCGCCGGAATCAGAACCGTCTCGCCCATCGAAATTGTTTCCGTAACCATGTCTTCGCAAACGAGTTTTGCATTGCCTTCCAAACATATATAAACCACAAACGAATCCAAATCGGCATAATGCCTGTCGGTCTTTTGTGAAAAGGATAATAGATTGGTTGTAAAATATTTGCAATTAATGAGCCCCGCAGTCGAATTTTCTTCCGCAACATATTGGGTTTTGTACGATTCGTGATATTTGTAATCAATAACATCTTCGGCAAGCTGTACATGCATTTCGCGGGCTGTTTCGGGATTGTTTTCGCGTCCCCAATCGTATATTCGATACGTAATGTCCGAAGTTTGTTGGATTTCGGCAATCAGCAAGCCTTCGCCGATTGCATGGATTCGACCGGCAGGGAGAAAAAAAACGTCTCCTTTCTTGGCTTGTTCGACGTTCATTACCTCCACGAGGCTACCATCTTGAACCCTTTGCCTGAACTCGTTTTTATCCAAATCCTTGTTGAATCCCACATATATCTGCGAATTTTCGGAAGCGTCCATCACATACCACATTTCCGTTTTGCCATACGCATTGTGACGGTTCAGGGCAAGTTCGTCGTCGGGATGCACCTGTACCGACAAACGTTCCGCCGAATCTATCAGTTTGAAAAGCAACGGCAATTCTATCCCGAATGTTTCATAAACTTTATCACCCACAATATCACCCATGTATGTCTCTATCAGTTCCTGAATATTATTGCCTTTGAGAAATCCGTTACTCACAATTGACAAATTGTCACTCACTGAAGACAGTTCCCAACTTTCGCCGATAACCTTTTCGTTCTTTTTTACCCGTTTCAGAACCGTCGAAAGCTTATTGCCTCCCCATACTCGTTCTTTATATATCTGCCTGAATTTTAAAGGATATAATTCCATAAAATCACTTATTTTTACTTAATTTTAATTTGCAAAGGTACAATTGTTTTCTGATATTTTTCTTTGATTTGATGAAAAATCATTACATTTGCGGCAATAAAATTATATCATCATGGATGAAGAAAAGTTAAATTTGTCGGATGACAGTCTGTTAATGAAGTATATGGATGAGGAAGGAAATCCCAAAATACAGGAAAGATTAAATCCTTTAAATGACTTTCTGTTCATGAAATACATGGGCGAGAAAGGGGACGAAGAACAGTTGCTTTCGTTTTTACAGGGAGTATTACAGAAAACCCAGAAAGACAAGATTGTGTCGATAACAATACTTGAAAACAGGTTGATGTCAGCCGATATTATTGGCGACAAGTCCGGCGTTTTAGATATCCGTGCAGAGATGAGCGACGGCTCAAAAGTGAACATCGAAGTACAACTTCGCGATGTTGGCAACATGGACAGACGCAGTCTGTTCTATTGGAGTCGTGAATACACCGAAGGCAT
>JAIRLF010000094.1 GCA_031259655.1 Prevotellaceae bacterium | reverse complement strand
GGTACAATGGTCGGAACAGCAAACATCCCAACTCCAACCGAAATAGCCTGTCTTAAAAATTTTCTGCGTGTACTCATAAAAATATCTACATTTTTTTAATTATAAATCTTGCTAATTTGAGCGCAAAGATAAAAAGATTTTTTGTATATGTGAATATTTTATTTACGGCGAATAACAAATCGTGTGATTTTTTAGCTCCTGCGGCTCAGCGGGTGTACGACAAAATTTCGGCTAAATCTTTTTTTGAGGCGCTATGAAAAATAATTCTTCTGCTCTTTGCTTTTTTCCGCCGTCATTTTCGGAAGTCTTCCGTTTTGGAAAATGCATGACGTATTGAAAGGATTTTTGAGAAGGATTGGAAACAAAACACGGAGGGTGTACGATAAAATTCCCTTTTTATTTAATAAATCCGACAGAAGCAGGGGCTTGCCCCTGCATTGCCCGTGAGGGCATTCATATCAATAGAAAACAAGATTACAAACAATCCAAAAATCTCCGTAGGAGATTCACAATCTTCCGTTTTTTTCAGTTTTCTTATATGATTTTCTTATGTGTATGTTACATACAAAGGAAGTTCAACAGAATTTTTACAACAAAAAATCATCATAAAAATCTAATGGTTTTGCACAACCTACCCGCAGGGACGACACTTTATCAAGCAATTAATAAAGTGTCGTCCCTGCGGGACTTGACGGGTATGTGATTGATAATCCGTATGCTAAAGCATACGGTTAATAAAGTATCGTCGCTGCGCGACTTTTGAACAGCATCTCCCCGCAGAATCAGGATCAGAATTTACAGAATTTTAGAATTAAACAGAATTCTGTTCATTCTATAATTCTGAAAATTCTGATTCAGACACAAGAAAAAGGGTAAAAAAACACAAGGTCAATGTCTGCAAATTCTGATTCAGACAGGCAGCGACCTCTTTTTACTCCCAACTACACCCGTAAAACATACAGTTACGATAAAGCCGGCGAATTTATATAGTCGCCGGCTTTATCTATGAAACGTATTCTGTTACAACGCTAACAGAACAAATATTTTTTTTATTTACATGCTTTTTTGACTGTTGCGATATACCCAGTACCCAAAATAGGCGATGACAATAAAACAAATCAAAGGCAAGACAAACGAAACGCGTACCGACGATAACCAAGTGCCGAACCAGTGAGCCTTATCTATCAGCAATCCCTGTAATGGAGGCATCACGCAACCGCCGCCGATAGCAAGTATCAATCCTGCCGAAGCAAGTTTTGCTTCGTCGCCCATTCCCTTCAACGCAATACCGTATATTGTCGGGAACATCAGCGACATACATGCCGAAATTGCTACAATTGAATACAATCCGACTATTCCGTGAATGAAAATAGCGCCCAGCGTAAACGTTCCGCCACCGATAGCAAGCGTTGTCAACAATACACTCGGTTTGAAATATTTCAGCAAAAACGTACAGATGAAACGGCTCGACACAAATATACCCATTGCTATCATATTATATCCCTGAGCAGTAGCCTTTGCCATGCCAAGTTCCGCTTCTGCATATTGAATTATAAATGTCCAAACCATAATTTGTACGCCGACATAAAAAGCCTGTGCTACAACCGAAAAAACATAACGCTTGTTGTTCAACAGATTTCTGACTGTCTGTCCGACAGTATAGACACCCGAATCGGCGGAAACAATTTTTGGCAGTTTCGCGACAAAAAACATAATGAAAAAACAAAATACCACGCCTCCAAGCAGCAGGTACGGCAAACTGACCGTATCGAGGTCTGTTTGTTGTATTTGAGTCAATGCTGCGGGGTCAGTGTTTTGCAATACAAGCCGTTCGGCTTCGGTTGCCTTGTCCAGACGTGCGAGGATAAACTCTTTGGCGATCAACATTCCCGTCAATGAGCCGATAGGGTTAAACGCCTGAGCAAAATTGAGACGCCGTGTTGCGCTTTCGTCGGGTCCCAGCGAAAGAATGTAAGGGTTGGATGTCGTTTCGAGAAAAGCCAGTCCGCAAGTCATCACAAAATAAGCGACAAGGAATGCCCAGAAAAGCATTGCATTACCGGCAGGAATAAACAAAAAGCAACCTACGGAATATAAGCCAAGCCCGACGAGGATACCTTTTTTATAATTGTATTTTCTGATAAACAGAGCGGCAGGAATCGCCATAAAACAGTACCCGCCGTAAAAAGCGAACTGTACCAGCGAACTTTCGAAATTCGAAATCAGCAGAATGTTTTTGAACGCTGCAACCATTGGATTCGTGATGTCGTTGGCAAATCCCCACAACGCGAAAAGGGAAGTAATCAGAATGAAGGGAAAAAGATAATTTTGCCCGTTCAGTTTGAACAGCGAGCCGCTTTGTTTATTTTTTGGGTCGTTCGTACTCATATTCTTTATTATTAAAAATATTTATTTGAGAAATAATTCAATAACGGGAATTTCGACATTCGGACGCTGTTCCGGAAGTGTCAATATAACATCATTATCCGTTACACTGTATCTTATTTCTGATGCGTCGTTTAAGAATTGAATGTATTTGATTTTATCGGCATACCCCGGCAACGACGGTACCGTCCATTCGAGCAGATGCAGATACAGGCGTTTAGTTTCAGGATTGTATGTCAACAGACACTTTTCCGGGACTTTGTATTCGTCCGGCGCCTGTGTACAGCCATAGATAGAACGGCTGTGAAATTTCATCCATTTTGCAATTCCATCGAGCCGGTCGTTTGCTCTGTCGTCGAAAGTTCCTCTGGCTGTGGGACCGACATTCAACAGCAAGTTTCCTCCCTTGCTTACGGATTCGATAAGTATCGAAAGCAATTGATGTACGCTTTTCCACGTATGTTCGTCGCGATAGTATCCCCACGAGCCGGAAAATGTGTGACAAACTTCCCATGGCAGGCGTACTCCGTTTTCGGAAGGCCATTCTTTTGGAATGGACTGTTCGGGAGTAACATAATCCCAGCCCCAAGTTGTATTTTTCAGGTCGGCGCGGTCGTCGATAATGATTTGAGGTTGAAGCGAACGAATCAGTTTAATCAGATTTTCGGAATCCCAGTCCTTATGTCCTTTACCGTTTTCGCCCGGATATGAAAAATCGAGGAACAACTCATCGATTTGACCGTAATTGCTTAATATTTCGGTCAACTGATCCTTCATATACTGCTGATAAATCTTAATATCTCTTTTTTCGTTTGCTTTTGCCAGTTCATTGGCATCGTCGGGTCTGTTGGGATGTATTCTATCGTATGGAAAATGAGGATGATGCCAGTCTATCAGCGAATAATAGAATCCCACCCGTATTCCTTCGGCTCTGAAAGCGTCGACAAACGGTTTGATCAAATCTTTACCACAAGACGTGTTGGTTGCCTTATAGTCAGTGTATTTCGAATCCCACAGGCAAAATCCGTCATGATGTTTTGTTGTCAGCACGGCATATTTCATACCGGCGTCTTTTGCTTTTTTTGCCCATTCGGCGGGGTTATACAAATCGGGGTCGAAATTGTCAAAATACTTTTGATAATTTTCGTTCGATATTCGTTCGTTATGCTTAACCCATTCGTGCCGTGCGGGCAAAGCGTAAATACCCCAGTGGATAAACATTCCGAAACGGTCGTGTCTCCACCATTCAAGCCGTTTTGCTTTTTGTTCTTTGGTCTCTTTCGCCCATGATGGCGTTTCTACCGATTGACTGAATGCACTGTTAAAACCAGCGATTATCAGAAAAAATAAAAATACTCTTTTCATTATTATTTATTTTAAAAATTATTTAAATATTTCACGTAATGATTCCGGCAAATAAAACGTATTTGTCGTGTCGAAATACACTGCTACCGAATTAAGCCTGATTTCCTTGCCGTTGAGCAGGGCAATATTCGAACAGGAACTTACCGTCAATTTGTTTTTTGCATCGGCGCTTTCGACTTCCAGCACAGGGAATTTTTTGTCTTCTTTTTTGATTTTCCATTTGAAATCTTTGAAAACTTCGGTGTGTTTTGCAAAATAAGCGGCGGTATGTTCTTTTAGATTACCGATTTTCAATATATCCGACATGTATTTGTTGAGTTCGATGTTTGTAATGAAACCTTCGGGTCTGAAAGTGTTTTCGGGGGCATACACTGCCAAAAACACTTCTTCGCCGGTATGTCCTCCGGTGGTAAATCCGAAACAGGTGTGTCCGTTAAGTATTTCGGTAATAATCTTTTTAATACTTGTTCCTTTCATTCGTTCTTCGGCGGTCAAAGCGCTTTTTTTATAGTCTTTCGACGATAATATTTTAGTCAGTTCATTATCGGTCAAATCGATGTCTGTGTATTGTTTGACTGTATTCTTAATTTCACTGCTTTCGGTGTTTTTCAATATCTCGACTAATGATTCCGCCGTGATTTTAAATTTAGAAACATTTTTGAACAAATCGTCTTTCGTGAGTTTCCCATAGTTGGGACAACGTTCTGTTCCGATGCTGATTCCGCTGTTTCCATGGTCGGGAACGGCAATGACGACTGTTTCGCCATTTTTCTTAGCGAAATCGACAGCCACGCCGAATGCTTCGTCGAATGCAAGCATGTCGGTAATCATTGCTATCGGGTCGTTTGCATGCGCCGCCCAATCGACTTTGCTGCCTTCGACCATCAGGAAAAATCCGTTTTCGTTTTTCGAAAGTTTTTCGATTGCTTTCTCAGTCATTTCGGCTAACGAAGGGTAGAGTTTTTCGTCGCGGTCGAGGTCGTAAGGCATGTCGTCGTCACGGAATAAACTCCACATCTTATTGCCTTTATGCGAACGGAATCCGTCAATATCGTTTAAATAAATTCCATATCCTTCTTTTGCAAGATAATCTTTACATTTGTCATTAAGATGTTTGACGCCTCCGCCTATCAATACGTCGATGTTGTTGTGAACCATTTGCGGCGCAATCCATTTGTATTTACCGCGGTCGTAACTGTGAGCGGAACAGTCGGCAGGCGTGGCATGTGGAAATTCGCATGTAAACACCAATCCTGTAGACATTTTGTGGAAAATTTTGGCTGCCTCCAAAACGGTCATCAAAGGCTGATATGCCATAGTCGAATCTAAGGGGATAATATCGTTTTTCGGGTCTGCCGGAGGATAAGTAGCGACGTAACCGGCACGACTTGGAACTCCTGTCATGAAACACGAAGTCGTTGGCGCCGAATCGCCAATCGGCGCATTCGACGAATATGTCAATACCGACCCGCACAAATAAGGATCTAAATACAAATTCGGTTTTTCCGGATGCAGATACCTCTGATACCAGCGCGCCGACGACACCGTAGCCCACGAAGTCCCGTCGGGAATCATCAGTATCACGTTCTTAACTCTCTTATCTTGACCATATCCGCTAAATACAAATATGAACGTTATTAATACAAATATTATATTCTTTTTTACCATTATAATTTATACTAAGTCCGCGCAAAGTTAGTCTTTTTAATAAAACATGCAAAATAAATTATTTTCTGAGGGTTTTAAACGCTGATACTGACCGTTTTTTAATTTCCTGCGATGAAAAATAGGCGGCTTATAATCACGTCGTTATATCGAAAGTTGCATAATTTTTCGAAAAAAGTATTGCAGTAATAAAACAAATAACTACCTTTGCACCGCCAAATCAGAAAGCCCGGATGGCGGAATTGGTAGACGCGCTGGTCTCAAACACCAGTGGATTAAACTCCGTGTCGGTTCGATCCCGACTCCGGGTACAAAACAAAAACGTTAATAATCAGAATAGATTATTGACGTTTTTGATTTATAGATTTTGTCCCTCAACTAAAAAATAGCCCCAAAAATGACCTTTCGGGTACGAAACAGCCGGCGTCAGCCACTCTTAGTTCTTAGTTCTTAACTCTTAACTATAACCGGACCGACTATTCCTGTCGGTTGCCATGCCTGTCCGTGTGTCCAGCCGTGACCCGTTTTGTTTTGCGGGTTAGACTTGAAATAATTACCCAGCGTCGTAGTCACCTTAATTTGAATATCTTTCGATGCGGCTTTCGCCAAGTGTTCCGGTATTCGGTACAGATGTCTGCCATACCATCGACAGCCGAGCGA
>JAIRLF010000050.1 GCA_031259655.1 Prevotellaceae bacterium | reverse complement strand
CTATGTATCTGTCGGCGAGAAACTGCCCGGATTCTTCGTCGTAGAACTGTTCCGACATTTGTTCGATAAACTTGCCCTCGTCGTACAGTTTCCTGAAAAACGCCGAAGCCGTCTCGTGGTGTATACGTGAAGTTGTTCGCGAATAAATATCGAAAGTTATCCCGAACCGTTCAAATGAATCTTTTATCAGATTGTGATATTTATCGACTACATCCTGCGGCGATACGCCTAAATGTCTTGCTTTTATGGTAATCGGAACGCCATGTTCGTCCGACCCGCCTATAAATACTACATCGCGTCCCCTCAACCGGAGATAACGCGCATAAATATCGGCGGGAATATAAACCCCGGCTAAATGTCCGATGTGAACGGGTCCGTTAGCGTATGGCAATGCCGAAGTAATCAAGTATCTTTTGTACATTTGTCCTGTCCCTTGTTAATCGTTGTATAATACTGTAATCAAACACCATACAACGATAATTGTTTTCATTATCTTTAACATTTAAGGCGACAAAGATATTGATTATTGTGTAAATATGCAAAAACGGAAAAAAGGGGGCTAAATCTTTTCTGAAACGCTATGAAAATATCTTTTCGGGATGCGTAATAAAGATTTTTATTACCTTTGTCGGAAAAAATAGTTGCGAAATGCGAAATAGAATCTGTATTATCTTTGTGTTTAACCTGATTGCGTGTAGTTTCCATAACATTGGTCATGCGCAATGTTCATTTGAAGTTTCGGCGGAAGTCATCCAAAACTCAACATGTATATCGAACGGCGTTGTTAAAGTGACGTTGAGCGGCGAGGAAATAGACTTATCCAATGTTTTCATCGGTCTCACAAACGGCGGAAGCATCAACGAACAGTCGTCGGAAAACGGTCATCTGTTTGCGACCCTGCCGGCCGGAACATACACCGTCACAGCCCAATCGGTGTGTAAAAACACGCAAAATACGACAACGCGCACCGTTCCCGTCACCGTTTTATCCGAATACGAAGGACTGGTCACCGAATCGCCCGTGATACGTAATTCGCTGACCTGCATCAAAAGCGGCGCAATTACTTTAGGCGTAAGAAAGGGCAAACCGCCATACAAGCTCGAAATAATCTCGAAACCCGACAGTTATACGGGCGAAACAGTATTTTCCGCTTCGTCGCCCGGCAACATGCAGATAGATAATCTTCCTTCCGGAAATTACAGTCTCACTGTTTCCGACGACTGTGCTTATTCCATTCCGATTAATAATTTGACTGTAGGCAAATACGACAGCGATTTCCCTTCGAATCCGTACGACAGTTATTTTTATCCATTCGGATGCAGTCAGGCATACGTGAATACCAATTACATTTCCGACAACTCCAATACCTACTGGAATAACTATAGAGATTTTTACGAAGTTGCAATAACGTTCGACGGGACAAAAAAGTGGGAGCCGGCGACCGGACAGTATTATATCGACCTGTCGAAACCGTACAAAGATTTGTACAACAGCGGGGCGAAAGCGCAAGTCTATCTCCGCTTGAAAGGTACGGAATGCGAACAGCATGTCGACGAAATACAATTTTCCGAAATAGCGCCTGTCGAAATCTTTTCATATCCCGACAGGTCGTGCGACAACTATAATTTGAACTTCTATTTGAGCAACGAATCGGGTATGTGTGCGCCGTTTAAATGGGAAATATTCGACGAATCGAACACATCCGTCGGCAGCGGCAATAATCTTGACGTTTTCAGTACGCAAACCACCGAAAATCTTGCATATAATAAAAACTACACGATAAAAGTCGTCGACAATAACGGAACCGCGATTTCGAACATCATCTCCTACGAGCATGCTACCCCATACGTCGAAAGCTATTCGGTAATATTGCGGCATACATTTACTTACGAATTGCTTTATGATGTAATGCAAATTTGTTTCCCGTACAAAATCGAGATATACGACGAAAACTCAACCCTGTTGACAACCATCGAAAACATCAACCACAATATCGACACTGTCAGCGGTCTCGAATACGACAAATACTACAGAATAAGAATTATAGACAAATCGGGTAATTTCGTAGAGTTCGACCATTTCGAAAATAAACCCGACGGCGACGGCGACGATATTGTGCCTTCCTGCGACAATTACAGCATTCGGATAGATAAACCCATAAATATCAAGACGCCTTATACTTGGACGGCGAAAGATAAAAACGGGAATCCGGTTTTGACAGGCGACGATACCGACAAACTGATGCAGGGACTGCAATACGGCGCCTATTATACGATAACCTTCACCGATGGCGTTAATATCGCTACATATTCGGTGCCGGAAGGCAGTTTTATTCTGCCGGCGCCGGCGATATTCGACGAGTGGAGATATGATTTCCAGTGTAAAGATTTCGAATTAAGGTTCATGGTCGAAAATGTTTTTTGCTATCCGTACAAATTAGCCGTCACAGACAGCGAAGGCGCTGTCATATACGACGAATCGGGATTTACGGAACCCTCCTATCACACCATGCGGCTTGAATATAACAGGGACTACACGATTAAAATCACAGACAGCAAAGGCATCGAAATAAAATCGTCCTACAGATTGGACAAGGAATATTCGGGTTTCAGCTATGGAGGAGATTTTTATCTTCCGGACTGCGTGTTCGATGAATATCACGGCTATATGCGTATTTTCGGACAATTGGACGCCGGCTCCCGAGTGCGGTTTGTCAGCGGACCGCAAACTCCCATTCATACGGATACCGTATTGACCGAATCCATATCCGAGTTTTATCCTTTTGCGCAGAATTTCAGGTATTACGAAGAGGGACGTATAGCCACAGGAGAATATGTGTTCGAAATTACCGACAAATGCGGCGAGATTTCGAATGTAACCGTACAGTACAGGAAAAATGTTGAAACAGTAGACTTTTCTTATACAATAGACAATATTACAGACATCTGCCTCGGGATAGCGCGTGTTTATCCACAAGGGCAAATATACGAAAACGGAACTCCGGTAACAACATGGTTTGCCATAGAAAACTCCCCCATACCCGAAATGACAGGTCAAACAATAAACGGAAATGACCACTCAAGCTATTTCTCGCTCTCCGTCGCCGGTGAATATGTTATCGGAATACGAAGACACCAAATGGATTGCAGCATTGATACCATTATCATTAATCACGAAAACGTTTTGTTTTCATTAGACGGACGCTCGTCGTATGTCTGCGAAACAGGCGCTATCGGACATATTCGCGTAGAAGCGAAAAACGGACAACTGCCGTACACCTACACTCTTTTGAATCAAGACATGACGCCGGTAGAAGGCATTGCCCCAAACAGTACGGGCGCTTTTGAGTATGGCGCTTACGGCGACAAATATGTCGTACGGGTGCAGGACGCCTGCGGAAAAAGTTTCCCGATAGACGTCCAGATAAATACGCTCGACCAAACTACTCTGTTAAGCGGAAAAACAAACTACTGCAATGGCGAAACCGTTGAACTCAACTGTCTGCTGCTTGGCGCGACGGTTTACGAATGGAGCGGTCCGCTCGGATTTTCCGAAAACGGCAGGAATATATCCATTCCCAATGCTACTCCGGAGCATAGCGGAGAATATACAATAAAAGTACAGCCGGCAGGTTGCGACAATTTCTTCTCGTCGACGATTACGATTACCGTACGCGAAACGCCGGCGCCGAACGCGCCCGACCCCTATGTTATCTGCGCCTCAACAAATCAGCGCCTCTCGATTAAACCGGCGTTCGACAATCATTCCGTTCAATGGTACGACGAAAATACGGAACCGCTGCCCGAGGCTCCGCTTATCAACTCTGTCGGAGACGGCGAATATGTGTTCTATGTGACGCAAATCGACGAAATATATGCCTGTGTGAGCGAAAAAACGAAAGTTACGATTACAACAATTCCGCCGCCCGAAAAAAATGCCGCAGCCACCGGCTGGAGTTGCGAAAATGCAAACCCCGAAATTGATGTAACCGACATTGTCGAAGGTTATGTCTATTACGTCTTTGCCGATGCCGCAGCAAACGACACTGTCGTGAAATTTGTCGGAACGGAAGACGAAACAATACATTTAACTTTGCCGGTAAACATATCGGAAAACACGAGCTTTTATCTGCAAACAGCCACTGTGGCAGGCTGTGCAACCGAAGCTTCGGAAATGCCTGTCGAAGTCTCAAAACTGTCCATCAAACCGGAAAAATTGCCTCAATATCTTAACAATGTCGATTATGAACAAGTACTGTGGACTAATGCCGTATCGCCGGTGTTTACGCTTCGTGCCGGCTCTTTGCCCGACGGATTATCGTTGAGCTCTTCGGGAACAATCTCCGGTAAAGCCTCAAGCTCCGGACGTAATGCAGACAACGTTTTCACCGTACAAGTGCAGGACCTGAACGGATGCCTCGTTATGCAGGAATATACGCTCAGCGGAGAACTCTTTGTTCCCAAAGTCTTTACGCCAAACGGCGATGGTATTAACGATATTTTTATGCAGGGTTATAAGATTGTGATTTTCGACCGTATGGGAATCGAAATTTTCCGTGGTGACAACGGCTGGGACGGCTCTTACAAAGGTAAACCCGCCGCTAACGATATCTATTTCTACAAAATAGAGTACGTAAACGACTATGGACGTACTCAATTATTGACAGGCTACGTGGGAGTCAGAAATTGAACTAAAAACTAAGAGTTAAAAACTAAAAGTGGCGACGCCGGCTGTTTCGTACACCCGTCAGAACCGGTTTAATCGCTATATTGAAAAAAACGTTTACCTTTGCGACATAAAAACAAAATTACGACATGATATGATTATAGAAAGTAGGGCTTATGCAAGGGCAGGTTTGTTGGGGAATCCCTCGGACGGATATTTTGGTAAAACGATTTCGATTATTGTCAAAAATTTCGGCGCGATTATTTCGCTGTATCAGACGCCGGAACTCGTGTTGGAGGAAATGGAGGAAGACAGAATCCGTTTCCGGAATATTTATCATCTGACAAACACCGTCAGACAAAACGGGTATTATGGCGGACGACGTTTGCTAAAAGCTATGATTAAACGATTTTACGAATATTGCGAAGACAATCTAATCCGTTTGCCAAACAAGAATTTCACGATACGCTATCAGTCGTCGATTCCCCGACAGGTCGGTTTAGCCGGTTCGAGCGCGATAATGACCGCCACGATTCGCGCTTTGATGCAATTCTACCGGGTCGAAATCCCGTTAGACAGTATTCCGAACATCGTTCTGGCAGCCGAAAAAGAAGAGTTGGGAATCAACGCCGGTCTGCAAGACAGGGTTATTCAGGCATACGAAGGCTGTGTATATATGGATTTTAACAAAGATTATTTCGAGCAGCATACGACGGGAAAATACGAACGTATCGACGCTCACCTTCTCCCGAAACTGTATTTGGCGTATAAAACCGATTTGAGCAAGGTCTCGGGAACGGTGTTCAATAATCTGAAAGAACGTTTCGAGAAAGGCGAACCGTTTGTACTTAAAACTATTGCCGAACTGGCGGATGTCGCCGAACAGGGCAAAAACGCTATTCTCAATAGAAACTACAGTCTGTTAAACGAATTGATTGACCACAATTTCGACCTACGTTGCAAGATTATGAACATCTCCGACAGTAATATGGAATTAGTCAGAGTAGCAAGAGAATCGGGCGCTTCCGCAAAATTCACAGGCTCGGGAGGCGCTATCATCGGTATGTACAACGACGATGACGTGTTAAGTAAACTTGTGGTCAATCTCAAAAAAATCAATGCAAGAGTAATTAAACCGTATATAATATAAGTAAATATCATCAAAAAAATAGTATACAATGATTAAAAAAGCTGTTATTCCCGCTGCCGGTTTCGGCACGCGTTTTTTGCCCGCAACGAAAGCGCAACCTAAAGAAATGTTGCCTATAATCGACACTCCTACAATTCAATATGTTGTACAGGAATGTGTGGATTCGGGAATCGAAGATATTCTGATTATTTCAGGTAAAGGCAAACGTTCTATCGAAGACCATTTCGACCGTAATATCGAGTTGGAAGCTCATATTCAGGAACAGGACGAGACCTTGTACAACCAGCTCCGCCATATCGAAAGCATGGCTAATATCCATTTTATCAGGCAAAAAGAACTGAACGGACTTGGAGACGCGATTTATCACGCCCGTTTTCATTGTGGAAACGAAGCCTTTGCCGTATTGCTTGGCGACACGATTATCGATTCTGTGATACCTGTCACCCAGCAGCTTATCGACGCGTATGAGCAATATCACCAAAGTGTGATTGCTGTCGAAGAAGTGCCTTGGGATAAGGTGTCGAGATATGGTATCGTCGGTGGCGCTCCACTGAACGACAGGATTATGCAAATCAATGAACTTGTCGAAAAACCAAGCAGAGACAAGGCGCCTTCGAACCTCGCTATCGCCGGACGATATGTGCTGACCCCGGAAATATTTGAGGCTCTGGAAAAAACCGAACGAGGGAAAAATAACGAAATCCAACTTACCGACGCCCTGCGAATAATCTTGAAACACGAAAATATCGTCGCTTCTACTATCGAAGGTAAACGCTACGATATCGGCAACAAATTGGATTTCCTGAAAACAACAGTAGAATTCGCCCTGAAACGTAAAGAATTCGCCGTTCCGTTCGAAGCTTTCCTGCGTAAAACTATCAACGACATCGACGGGAAAGTTAAAAACTAAAAGTTAAAAACTAAAAGTGGCTGCGCATTAACAATCTTGAAATTTTAAATCCGACAGGAGTTAAAACCGTCGGATTTTGCCCGTTAGGGCATTCATATCAATAGAAAACAAGATTACAAATAATCCAAAAATCTCCCGCTCGCCGGTTGTCTTTTGAAGTTCGTACTGAGCTTCATTTTCAATAAACAGTTCTTCTAAATGTTCTCCCTGTTTCAAGACGATTGTACCTTTATATATATGGTTAATCTGGTCGGGAAAACAATAACGTACCCTTTGGCACAAGACTTTTGAATGCATAGTATATCTCTAAAAAATTACATAATTTTCACGAATGGACATATAAAGGACTACATTTTTTTTACCTAAAAACTTAATTCGTTGATATTTTAGATTTTGGATTTTAGATTTGGGCGATGCCGGCTGTTTTAAATCTTAAATTTTAAATCTCCCGTGCCTTCCAGCCCTTCTTTATCTACTGCTTCGACGGCAATATGGTGTTCTCCCGGCTCAAACTGTTTCACCTGTTTTCCGTCCCTGTCTATTACCACATCGGCTTTGAATCCTTCTTCGGGTTTGTGGTCGAAATCCCACGAGTAAAATTCGATACCGGCATCGCTTTCGGCAGAAGCTTCGAGCAGATATTTGTAGTCTTCGAGTTCTTTTGATGTTATTGAGACTTTGGGGCCGGTACCGTAATCGACAATGTCATTTACTTTTTTCAGGTCGATAATGATTCCTTCTTTGTTTTTCAGTCGAGCTGCCTCGGCGACCGCGCCCTTACCAAACGAAAAGGCAATGATGTATCCGACGGGCTTGCCTGCCGCTTTGTTTTTCTCGAACAGCGTCTTGTCGCTACGCTGAACGGCGGCAAAGAATTTATCAATTACATCTCTCGACACGTTGTCGGCGCGTTTTACCTGTATTGGGGCGCCGTCGGATGCCTTGCCGTCGAGTCCTAAGTCGCTTCGCTGCTTAGTGTTGGGAATTCCTCCGAATTGCTGTACTATCCATGTTTCAAATTCAAAGGCATCCTGGTTTCTAAGCATGTTGTAATCGTATTTGCGCAGCTTGAGTTCGTATGGTTGGGAGAACATGTCATGTTGTCGTCGCAGTCGCAGGTCGGTAACTTTCACTGCCGCTACGGACTGGTCGATGCCTATCCAGCGACGTTTAAGTTTGTCGGCTACGGCGACCGTCGTGCCGCCGCCAACGAAAGGGTCGAGTATAATGTCGCCTTCGTTGCTTGCCATTTTGATGATTCGTTCGAGGAGTTCCATGGGCTTTTGCGTGGGATAGCCTATTTTTTCAGGGTTATTCCCTGCTAAATGCGATATTTCCCATACATCTCTCGGAACGCCGTGATTAATGTTAAATCCTTTTGTTTCATCTTCCGTATTGATAATGGTAGAAGCGCTTCCTGCAAAATGTTTATTACTTACAAAACCATTGGCATCTGCGTATTTTCCCCATCTTTTCAATGTGTTTTCACTTGGAGGATAATCATTTTGGTCGGGGTGCATTTTAAATTCGGTATTTTTTGCGTAAACGAATATGATGTCGTGGTCTCTTCCCAAATGATGAGTAGAGACTTTTAATGTTGTTTTATAAGACCAGATAATTTCATTTCTGAAATTGTTTCGCCCGAATAATTTGTTCAGGATATCTACTTTTATTTCAGCGTTCGCGTGCCAGTCGCAGTGCAGAAAAATGCTTCCCGTTGGTTTGAGTATACGGTGCATCTGTTCGACGCGTTCTTTGAGCCAGGCGATGTAATGTTCGATACCGCCCGCCCAGCGGTCTAGAAAACTGCGTACTTCGCCTTCGTCGCCCCAGATTACTTCGTAGTCGCGGTTGCTGAAAAACGGGGGGTCGAGGTAGATTAAATCTACCGTTTCGCTCTCCATCGTTTTCATGACTTCGAGATTATCGCCCAAGATAAGTTTATTTACCATAATTCAATATAAAGTTTACGGGTGCAAATGTAATGCTTTTTTCGCAACCTGATCAAAATTGATCAGAATTTCCAGGATTATAGAATGAACAGAATGGCGAAGCCGGCTGGTAAATCTCAGCAGGCGTAAGCATTCTGTTTAATTTTAAAATCCTGAAAATCCTTATCAAAAAATAATTGGGCTAACGCCGTCCTGTCCTTTTATTCGTGCCCGCTGCGGGCTCCTCATCCACGATTTTATCAACATTTCGTAATTTATTTCATCGAACGTAATACGATATGCAGCGCATAAATTTTCGATAGCCTGTCGTTGCTGCAAAATCGTAGGAGATTCACAATCTATGAACGATAAACAAGGTGAAACCTCTAACGAGGTTTCGAAACGGTGAGGTTATGTATATTTCTATTGATATG
This sequence comes from Prevotellaceae bacterium, assembly GCA_031259655.1. Lineage (GTDB taxonomy): Bacteria > Bacteroidota > Bacteroidia > Bacteroidales > UBA932 > JAIRLF01. The sequence goes on along the minus strand of JAIRLF010000050.1, from coordinate 272 downwards.
AATGCCCTAACGGGCAAAATAGGGTGGCAAGGCATACCTTGCCCCCCTACCGGCAATGAAACGTATGTTCAAAGCTGTCAATTATCTGTAAATCGGCAAATATTTTGATTATAAAAAAGGGAATTTTGTCGTACGCATTACTTGTTAATCGTCCTGTCGGTCGTTCAACATTCTTTCGATACCGATTTGCAGCCCGTCGATTTCGGCGAGTCCTTTCAGGCGACCGATAAGCGGATATCCGGGGTTTGCCGTGCGTGAACAGTCGTCGAGGA